>JAHHSB010000049.1 GCA_020025415.1 Oscillibacter sp.
GCTTACACAGCTCCCGCAACAGCTTGGCCAGCTGATGCTCCCCACCCAGGTCCGTGCCGTAACGGGTGATGTCCTGGGCAATGACCAGCAGCTCCTTGACCCCGGCGGAAGCCAGCTCCGCCGCCTCGGTGAGAAGCTCATCCATGGGGCGGCTGCGGTAGCGGCCCCGAAGGGAGGGGATCACGCAGTAGGCGCAGTGATTGTCGCAGCCCTCGGCAATGCGCAGATAGGCGTACCAGGGCGGCGTGGAGAGGATCCGCGGCCCGTTCTGGGGAGCGGTATGGATATCCCCGAAGCGGCTGGGCCGCAGGCCCTGCTCCGCCTCCTCCACGGCAGCGGTGATGTCGCCGTAGCTGCCGGTGCCCAGGATCCCGTCCACCTCCGGCAGCTCACGGAAGATCTCCTGCTGATAGCGCTGGGCCATGCAGCCGGTGACCAGGATCTTGCCCAGCTTTCCCGCCTGCTTGAGCGCCGCCAGCTCCAGGATCTGGTCAATGGCCTCCTCACAGGCGGAGGCCAGGAAGCCGCAGGTGTTCACCACCGCCACGTCCGCCCCCTCGGGCTCGGTGACGACGGTGTGGCCAGCAGCCTGGCAGGACGCCATCATCTGTTCGCAGTTCACCTGGTTCTTGGCACAGCCCAGGGAGATAAATGCAATCTTACAGCTCAAAGCGATGCCTCATTTCCAATCCCCGGCGGGGGATTTTGTTCTCGTTTCTTTGCGCCGCCTTTCAGCGGATGTCCCAGCGGCCCGGCTTCCGGGCAGGGGCCCGCAGGGGCGGCTCCGGCGCCGGGTAGCCCAGGGTCACCAGGCTCACCAGCGGCCCTTTGTCCGGAGCGAAGATCTCCCGCAGCTTCTCGTCATAGCCGGCCTCATTGGCCGCATAGAGCCAGCACGAGCCGATGCCCCGCTCCCAGGCGGCCAGCAGCAGGCTCTGGATGGCCGCGGCGGCGGAGAGCATCATGGGCTCTTTGTCGGGATAGTCCCGCTGCAAAAACACCAGCACATACACCGGCGCGCCGCCCAGGCCCCGGACGAAGCGGACGGTCTGCTCCTTCACCTCCGGGTGGGTGGGAAAGCGCCGGTCCATCAGCGGGCCGATGCCTAGGGCAATGCCCTCCAGATTCTCCTTCATTTTGGCAATCTGCTCCGGCTCGGTCAGGGCCAGAAAATACCAGGGCTGGCGGTTCACCCCGGATGGGGCCCAGCAGGCCGCCTCCAGCAGCTCCTCCAGCGTCTGGCGAGGAATGGGGGTATCCAGATAATTCCGGACGCTGCGGCGCCCGGTCAGCGCATTCATCAGTTCCATCTCACCACTCCTCTTCTTCCAGGCGGCCATCCCAGGCGGCACGGATCTCCCCCCAGGAATAGCCCCGGCGAGCCAGGGCGTTGCACAGCCGCCGTTTTTCCTTTTCATCTGGCTCCCGGCCCCGGAGCTTGGCAGCCAGGAAGCAGCGGATCCGCGCATCATTGTCGCCAGCCTGCTCCACGGCCTCGTCCCACAGCTCCCGTGGGATGCCGTGGCGGCGGAGCTCCTCTTTCCAGCGGGCGGGACCGTAGCCCAGATCCGCCAGGTGACGCACCAGCAGCCCGGCATACTCCCCGTCGTTGAGCGCACCGATAGCCTCCAGCCATTCGGCGGCGTAGCGGCTGTCGGCGGCGGAAGCGCCCTTTTCCCGAAGCTTTTTCTCCAGGTCCGCCCGGGACATGGCCCGCCGCCCGATGAGGGCCGCCGCGTCCGCCCGGGCCCGGGAGCCCGCGGCCCGGCTTTTCAGCGCCTCCAGGGTCTGGTCATCCAGCTCCAGCCCGGCGGAAAGTCCAAAGTCCAGCAGCTCCTGCTCGGTGATCTTCAGGCAGCTGCCGTCCTCCAAAAAGGCCAGCACCCGCCCCTTGACCCGGGCAGAGGGCTCCAGGCGCTCAATCCGCATCGTCGAAGTCATCAGCACTCACGTCCACGGCCCGGCCGGCGGCACGGGCAGCAATACGGGACTGATTGCTCATGAGCTTGTCGAAGTTCTTGCGGATCTCTGCTTCCAGCTTCTCCGCAGCCTCGGGATTTTCCTGGAAATACTTCTTGGCGACGTCCCTGCCCTGGCCGATGCGGGTCTCGCCCATGGAGAACCAGGAGCCGGACTTCTGCACCAGATTCAGCTTCACGCCCAGGTCGATCAGCTCACCCACGTGCGAGATGCCCTCGCCGTACATGATGTCAAACTCCGCCTCCCGGAAGGGGGGCGCCACCTTGTTTTTCACCACTTTGGCCCGGGTGCGGTTGCCGATAATCTCCGAGCCATTTTTCAGCGCCTCGATCCGGCGCACGTCGATGCGGACGGAGGAGTAGAACTTCAGCGCCCGGCCGCCGGTGGTCACCTCGGGGTTGCCGTACATGATGCCCACCTTTTCCCGCAGCTGGTTGATGAAGATGACGATGCAGTTGGTCTTACCGATGGCGCCGGTGAGCTTGCGCAGGGCCTGGCTCATCAGCCGGGCCTGCAGGCCCACATAGCTGTCGCCCATCTCGCCCTCGATCTCCGCCCGGGGCACCAGGGCCGCCACGGAGTCCACCACTACCACATCAATGGCGCCCGAGCGCACCAAGGCCTCGGTGATCTCCAGGGCTTGCTCGCCGGTGTCGGGCTGGGCGATGAGCATCTCCTCGATCTTCACACCCAGGGCCCGGGCATAGGTGGGGTCCAGGGCGTGCTCGGCGTCCACAAAGGCCACCTCGCCGCCCCGCTTCTGGGCCTCGGCCACCACATGGAGGGCCAGGGTGGTCTTACCCGAGGACTCCGGCCCGTAGATCTCCACGATCCGGCCCTTGGGCAGTCCCCCGATCCCCAGCGCCAGGTCCAGGGAGAGCGAGCCGGTGGGGATATAGTCCACGTTCAGCTCCGCTCCATCGCCAAAGCGCATGATGGAGCCCTTTCCATACATTTTCTCGATCTGGGCCATCGCGGTATCGATGGCCCGCTTCTTATCCTCCGCAGGTGCCCCGCTGGGCAGCGGCGCTTTTTCTTTTGCCATGGTTTGTCCTCCTCAAATCATCTATCAGCTCCCAGGCGGCGCCCGGCCGCCTGGGTATCCACTTCTTTCGGGCGCTTACAGCTCTCTGAACAGCTTGCCGAACACCACCCGGGGGATCCCGGCCAGGTCCTTAACCACCTGGATATCGCCAAAGCCCTGGCTGCGCATGATGCGCAGCACACTGTCGGCCTGGCCGATGCCCACCTCGAAATAGAGCCTGCCCCCCACGGGCAGCAGGTCCTTCCACTTCTCGGCGATGGCGTGGTAGAAATCCAGCCCGTCCTCGCCCCCGTCCAGGGCCATGTGGGGCTCGTAGTCCCGCACAGAGGGGTCCAGGCCCGGAATGTCCCCGCTGGGAATATAAGGGGGATTAGAGACGATACAGTCAAACTCTCCCAGACCGGCGGACGGCTTTTCCATGGCGTCCATGGGCAAGGTCGTCACCCGGCCGCTCAGGCCGTTGCGGCGGACGTTCTGCCGGCACACCCGCAGCGCCTGCTCCGACAGCTCCCCCAGTACCACCCGGGCCTGGGGCATCTGGGAGGCAATGGCCAGACCCACGCAGCCGCTGCCGGCGCACAGGTCCAGCACCCGGCACTCTCCCAAGGTGCGGATATAATCCATGGCCTGCTCGGCCAGCACTTCCGTGTCCGGCCGAGGGATCAGCACCCCGTTGGAGATATCCAGGGGCAAGCCGTAAAACTCCCACTCCCCGATCAGATAGGCCACCGGCTCCCCCGCCAGATGACGCTCCACCAACTCCCGGGCCCGGCGCTCCAGCTCCGGCCCAGCATAAAGCCCGCCATCCCGCTGCAACTCCTCCCGGGTCTTTCCGCAGGCGAAGCATACCAGCTCCCGGGCCTCCAGGGTGGCGGCCTCGATCCCGGCGGCCTTCAGCTGCCGGCGAATGTCCAGATACAAATTGTTATAGGTAATGGCCACGGACCACACCCCCTCCGTTTCCCTGTCAGCTTACCAGCTGTCCTTTCCCTTCTCCTCGGGGATCACCAGCTCAAGCGAGCGGATGGCGCACTCCATCATGCTGTCGTCGGGCTCGTTGGTGGTGAAATTCTGCATCCACATACCCGGCGCCGTCAGCACCCGGGTGAGGGCGTTGTCGTGCCGGCCCACCCAGCGGTTGAACTCATAGGTCACACCCACCACCAGGGGCAGCAGCAGCACATGCACCACCGTGCGCAGCCAGACGTTGGTGATGGGCCAGATGCCAAACACCACCGACGAGAGCAGGATAGACACGAAGATCACTACAAACAAAAAGCTAGTGCCGCAGCGAGGGTGATGACGGGGCTGTTTGCGCACGTTCTCCACCGTCAGCGGCAATCCGGCCTCATAGCAGAAAATGGTCTTATGCTCGGCGCCGTGGTACTGAAAGACCCGGTAGATATCCTTGGTGCGGGAGCAGGCGATCAGGTAGATCAGAAAGATGGCCACCTTGAACACGCCCTCCAGCAGGTTGCGCAGCCACAGGGTGCTGCCGGGAAAAAAGTGCAACAGCCCGCCGGTTAAAAAAGTAGGCAGCACCATAAAAAGCAGCACCGACATGCCCACGCCCAAAATCACCGCCAGGGTCACCAGCATGCTTTCCAGCTTCTTGCTGGGGATATGCTTTTCCAGCCACAGGTCCAGCTTGGAAGGCTGGGCATTGGCATCGTCGGGATAAAAATCAGCGGAGTACATCAGCGCCTTAACGCCCTTGACGATGGAGTCCAAAAAATTCACCGTGCCCCGGATCAGCGGCACCCCCAGGATGGGGTAGCGATCCTTTACCAGCCGGAGCTGCTCCACCTTTTCCACCAGCTGGCCGTCCTGGTCCCGGACGACGATGGCCTGTTTTTCCGGGCCCCGCATCATCACGCCCTCGATCAGGGCCTGTCCGCCGATGCTGGTGCGAAATCCGCACGTTTTCTTTTCCGCCATGTTGGTTCCTTTCTAAATCACCAATGATAGGAATAGTTTACTACTCCATTAATCAAATCGCAACACTTGTTCTAGTTTTTTCGAGCCGCGTCTGGGGTTCACACCGCCGCCACCGGCAGCCGGATGGTCACTACGCAGCCGCCGCCCTCGGCATTGCCGATCTCAAAGCTGCCGTTGTGCAGCTTGACAATCTCGTCGCACACAGCCAGGCCAATACCGCTGCCCCGGGCCTTGGAAGAGCCCTTGTAAAACTTCTGCTTCACCAGGGGCAGCTCCTGTTCGGGGATACCGGGGCCGTGGTCCCGGACCCGGACCACCACCATATCTCCCTCGCCGGAGACGGAGACCTCCACCCGCTTGCCGGTGCCGCCGTGCTTGGCGGCATTGTCCAGCACGTTGCAGAACACCTGCTTGAGACGCTCCGGATCACCGGGGATGGGGGGCAGATCCTCTTCCCCCGCCTCATAGCTCAGCTCCAGCCCGTCCTGGCGGAACAGCTCCCGATAAGTAAAGATGGCATCTTCCAGCTCCGCCTGCAGATCCATCTGCTCGATCTGCAGGGTCATGCGCCCGTCCTGCATCTTGGAAAATTCCAGCAGTTCTTCCACCATGGTGGTCAGGCGGCGGGACTCTTTGAGAATGATCCGCAGGCCCCGGCGCATCTGCACCGGGTCTTCGGTGGTGTCGGCCAAAATGGTCTCGCCCCAGCCGTTGATGGCCGTCAGCGGGGTGCGCAGCTCATGAGAGACGGAGGAAATGAACTCCGTCTGCATTTTCTCACCCTGGCTGATCTTCTGGGACATATCGTTGATATTGTCCACCAGCTCGCCCAGCTCGTCAGTATAGCGGTTTTCGATCTGGATGCCATAGCCGCCGGCGGAAATCCGCTTGGCCGCCTCCGACACCACGGTGACCGGCTCCACCACGTCGTTGATAAACAGCAAGCTGGCAAAAAGCACCATGCTCATACAGGCGATGGCGATGAGGATCACGAACAGGATGCTGATAAGGATCTGCCGGTTCACCGCGTGCATGGCGGTGACAAAGCGCATCACGCCCACGGCGCTGCCATTAAAAGACAGGGGCGCCGAAACCGCCAGGATATCCCCCGCCGTCTGAGGATCCTTACCCCGGAAGGTCTCGATGTTGCCGGAGTTCAGCGCCCGCTGGATCTCATCCGTGCCTGGAGAGGTGCCGGCAGTCAGGCCATAGGTGGACACCAGGATCTGGCCGCTGGCACTGATGAACTGCAGCTCGATCTGATCTTTATCCTCAAAATTCTCCGTGTAGCTGGCCGCCCGCTGATAAAACTCGGAATAGCTGGTCATGAAGTAGCTGTTGAACGACTCCGCCGCGGTCTGGGCCCGGCGCTCCAGGCCGGACTGCACGTTGCCGTAATAATAATTGGAGATGCCGGCGGACAGCAGCACCACTGCCACAAGAATCAGCAAAAGGACCGGCATCACGGTGTTGAGAATCCACCGCTGGCGCAGGCCCCGGATCCGCAGAGCCCGCCGCTCCCGTTTGGTATCGCCCATGGCCGCTGTCCTCCTTTCCTTCCAAGCATGAGGTGCCCGGTTCAAAAGCCCCACTTATAGCCGTAGCCCCAAACCGTGGTGATATAAACAGGGTTTTGCACGTTGTCTTCGATCTTCAGGCGCAGGCGCCGGATATTGACGTCCACGATCTTCAGCTCGCCGAAATAGTCCCGGCCCCACACCATGTCCAAAATCTCCTCCCGGGAGAGGGCCTTGCCCGGGTTTTCCATAAAGGTCTTCATGATGGAATACTCCACCTGGGTCAGCTTGATGCGCTGGCCGTTTTTCTCCAGCGTCCGGTTGCGGGTGTTGAGCAGGAAGGGATCCTGCCGAATCACATTGCTCTCCGGCGCGCTCTCGCCCCCCGCCCGGCGGAACAGGGCGTCCACCCGGGCGGTCAGCTCCGCCGGGGAAAACGGCTTGGTCACATAGTCATCCGCGCCGGTCATCAGGCCCGTCACCTTGTCCATCTCCTGGGAGCGGGCAGAGAGCATGATGATGCCGATCTTGGAGTTGGTCACCCGGATCCGGCGGCAGACCTCAAAGCCGTCGATGCCGGGCAGCATAATATCCAGCAGAGCCACCCGGGTGTCCGGGTTTTCCTTCAGCCGTTCCAGGGCGTCCTCGCCGGTCTCGGCCTCGATCACGTCGTAGCCGGCCCGGCGCAGGTTGATAACAATAAAGCTGCGAATGCTGGACTCATCTTCCAGAACCAATACTTTTTTCATAGCCGTTCCTTTCTGCTTTATTTCGGATACGCCGTGGCTCAGGTAATCTCCGGCAGCCACTCCGTAGTAATCAGGTTAAAGCTGGACCGCAGCTCATCCTGGGTCATACCGTACTGCCACTCCTCATTAGCGGCCAGCAGTTCGGCGGCAAAGATGGTCTCCGTCTGGCGGCGGAGCACGATGCGGTTGCCCCGGACCCGGTATTCCCGGCCGCTGCCGGTAATGATGTAGATGTTCAAAAAATCCGTCTTGGTGCCAGCCCGATCATTGATGGAGAAGGTCACCGTCACCTCATTGGTGGCCGACTGCCAGCGGGTCACGGAGATGCGGCCCAGCCAGCTGTCCGGCAGCACCAGATACCATCCATCCGTCAGGTCGTGGTAGGTGATTTCCACCGTCTCCCCCCTGCCGGAGGCATCATACGCCCGCCAGTTGATCCGGTAGCTGGACTGGGTATTGGTCTCGTCCTGGACGGTGGCCATCACAGGAACAGGAACCTCGGTAATGCCGTCGTTGTTCACGTCCATGGGATAAATGGACAGATAATGGTAAATCTCGCTGGACACGCCCGTGACAGCGGAGAGGGTGATGTTGGTCAGCTCCGTTCCCCGGACATTCAAAATATCCAGAATGGCCACACTGGTGTCATCCACGCCGCTGACAAACAGCGCCGTGCTGCCGTCGGTCAGCGTTCCCTCCTCGATCCGGGACAACTCCGCCATGGTCATGGACAGCTTCGCGCTGGACAGGAACGTCAGCTCGTTGCCGTTCCAGCCGTAATAATCGGCCACGCTGTTGCCCTGGGTATCGGTGTGAAGGGCCACGATCTCCCGCTTGCCGTCCCCATTCAGGTCGGCGGCAGCATATTTGACGTACACCGTCCGCAGCAGCTCCACTGGCTGGCTCACCCCATCCACGGCGTAGATAGACAGGGCCTGCAGCTCCGTGCTGACCCGCCAGCCCACCACCAGCTCCATCCGGCCATCCTGGTTCAGATCCAGATACTCCACCGTGCTGATGGAGGTAGCGCTGCCCTCGATGACCGCGTACTGTTCATAGCCGTTGTCCACTGCGGAGAAAATATGGATCTTCTGCTGGCGCTCGTCGGCGCTCTTGCGGATAAAGGCCAGTGCCTCCTCCTGTCCGTCCCCGTCCAGATCCACCAGCTGCACCGGCTGGATATTGGCGCCGGCGGTGGGCGCGGAGTATTCCCCGCCATCGTCCAAAATGGCATTGATGCTTCTTTCCAGATCCGTATATTCATCAGGCAGTCGAGGCAGGCTGTACAGATCCTCCGGCTCGGCAATGATCTTCAGCTTTGTGCAGCCGCAGCACGACAGCGCCATGGCAGCACAAAGCAGCAGCGCCAGGCCCTGTTTGATCGGTTTTTTCATCTCCGCGCCCCTCCTTCCCGGCGGCCTTTCATAGGGGGCCGCCCTGTTGTAATGCAGGAAATATCAATTCAATTTATCATACCACACTCCACCGCGTTTTGGTAGCGTTTTCTTTGAATTTTCGCTCTCCTTCGCCGCCCGTTCTCCCCGGTGAAAGCAAAAATAGTTCTTGAATTCTCCCGTATGCTGCGCTATAATAGATACGATATGCCGGTGTGATGGAATTGGTAGACGTGACGGACTCAAAATCCGTTGGTAGCGATACCGTGTGGGTTCGAGTCCCACCACCGGCACCATGTCGGAGCAAGCTTTATATCGCTTGCTCCGATTTTTTATAAAAATCGGAGCAAGCGATATAAAGCTTGCTCCGACATGGTG
>JAHHSB010000005.1 GCA_020025415.1 Oscillibacter sp.
CGGCGTATCGCACACCAGGTACAGCACCACAAAGGTGATGGCCAGGGCGATGAGAATGGCGATCAGGATCTTGACCGTATTGAATGCCAGATCATTGGACGCAAAATGCATGGGCTTTCTCAGTTTCCGTTCAGTCATTGAGCGCCCCTCCTAACTCCTCGTCGGTGTGCCGCTTGACACCGAGCATGTAATAGCCCAGCTCTTCGCGGGTCAGACCCTTGAGGTTTTTGAAATAGCCCACAATCTGCCCGTCGTACACCACCAGAATGCGGTCCGACAGGCTCATGATCTCATCCAGGTCCGCACTGACCAGCAGCACGGCCGCGCCGGCATTGCGCATATCGATCAGGCGCATATGGATAAACTCCGCGCTGCCGATGTCGATGCCGTGGGTGGGCTGTTCGGCAATCATGCACAAGGGGTGCGTATTGTATTCCCGGGCCACCACGACCTTCTGGATATTGCCGCCGGAAAGGCTGCCCACCTTGGTCTTGTTGGACTGGGTCTTGACGGAGAAGGTCTGGATCAGGCGGTCCGCCTCCTGATCGATCTGCTTCTGATGGATAAAGACCTTGCCGCTGAACGGCTCCCGGTCATAGTAGGTAGAGACGATGTTGTCGCTGACCGAGCCATCCAGGGCCGAACCATCCTCCATCCGGTCTTCGGGGATATAGGCAATGCCGCAGGCCCGCTTTTTCTTGATGGACAGCTTGGTAATGTCCTTTCCATCCAGCAGGATCTTGCCCTCGTTCATAGAAGTCAGGCCCGTGATGGCCCGGATCAGGTGATCCTGTCCGTTGCCCTGCACGCCGGCAATACCCAAAATCTCGCCGCTTTTCACCGTAAAGGAAACATCCTTGAGCACAGGGATATTGTCCACGACCTTCTTGACATTCTCCACCCGGAGAATGGGCCGGGTTTCCTTCTGCTCCGTCTTTTTATCATCATAGCCGGTCACCAGTTCCCGCCCGATGATCAGGGCGGTCAGGTCGTCCAGCGTAATGTCTGCGTTATTATAAGTACCCCGGCTCTCTCCGTTGCGCATAACAGTAATCCGATCGGAAATCTGTTTGACCTCGTTGAGCTTATGGGAGATAAACAAGATGGTATGCCCCGCCTGCCGGAAGCCCTCCAGCTCCCGAAACAGCTTTTCAGTCTCCTGAGGAGTGAGTACAGAGGTCGGCTCATCGAGGATGATAACCTCTGCGTTTCGGTAAAGCGTTTTGAGAATCTCCACCTTCTGCTTTTCGCCCACAGAAAGCTCGGAGACTTTCTTGGTAACGTCTACATCGAAGTTGTACTTCTCATTCAGAGCACGGGTCTTTTCCACCGCAGTTTTATAGTCAATAAAAATACCGCTTTTGGTGGGCTCCATGCCCAGAACAATATTCTGCGCCACAGTCAAAGTGGGGATCAGCATGAAGTGCTGGTGCACCATGCCGATACCGGCCTTGATGGCGTCCATGGAGCTGGAGAAATGAACCTCCTGCCCCTTGTAAGTGACTGTACCATCCGAGGCATTTTCAATGCCGAAGATGATCTTCATCAGCGTGGACTTGCCCGCGCCGTTCTCACCCACGATGGAGTGAATTTCACCTTTTTTGAAATCAATGGAAATGTCCCGGTTGGCAACAGTTCCATTGTGATAGACCTTTGTAATGTGTTCCAGCTTTAAAATCGTCTCGCTCATGGCGTTCCCCTTTCGCGGAAGGGGAATGCCCCGCGTTCCCAGATAACCAGAATTGCGGAACATTCCCTATCCATGCGCTAATTATGCAGTTTTAATTCGAGTGGAATCAGGCCACGGGAGCGGTGGCAGCTGCCTTCACAGACTCCCAGGAGTCGGGATCGGCCTTCACGCTGTAAACCTCAATCTCGCCGTTCTTCACCTTGGCGATCTGCTCCTCCACCTGGGTGCGGATCTCCTCGGGAGCCATGGTCTGATACTGCTCGTTGTTGATCAGGCCGACAGCGTCCTCAGCCAGGCCCAGAGTAGCAGCGGTACCCACGGGGAAGTTGCCCTCCATCAGCAGCTCGACGGCGCCGAAGATAGCGCTGCCGCAGTCCTTATAGAAGGAGGTGACGATGGTAGCCGTCAGGGACTCATCCGCGATAGACAGGGTCTGGTCAGAGTCCACGCCGAAGCTGTACTTGTCAGCCTGAGCGGCAGCCTCGAACACGCCGGTACCGGCGCTGCCGGCCACCTGCCAGATCACGTCAACGCCCTGGTTGTACATCTCCAGAGCCAGCTCCTTGGTCTTGGCGGTGTCGGTGAAGCTCTCGGGATAGCCAATGTAAACCTGCACGCCCATCTCGGTGCAGATCTGGCAGAAGCCGCCGATGAAGTCGTTCATAGAGGGGATATCCATGCCGACGATGACGCCCACCTTCTTATCGGGGTTGGCCTTCTCCATGTCGCTGGTGGTGACCAGAGAAGCCAGGTAACCGGCCACATAGCCCTCGTCAGCGGTGCTGTAAGTCACAGCGTAGCAGTTGGCGGGGGGCTCCCCGGTGTAATCGAAGTTCATAAACACCTGATCGGGATAGTTCTCGCAGGCGGCGTACAGGGCTTCCTCGGCGTCGCTGCCGCCGGAAACGACCAGATCATACTGGGCGCTGGAGCAGACATCGTCAAAATAGTCGTTGTACTTGCTCTTGTCGGTGCCCATCTCGATGACGACGGTCTCCACGTTGTCATACTCGGCCTTCAGGTCATCCAGGCCGACAGCCGTGGTGTCATAATAGCTCTGGTCGCCCAGATAGGGGATCAGCAGAGCAATCTTGTAGGTCTTGCTGCCGTCGCCGCTGCCGTCACCGCTGCCGTCGCCGTCGTTGCTGCTGCCGCAGGCAACCAGGGACAGCATCATGACCGCCGCAAGCAGAAATGCAGCCAACTTTTTCATCTTTCTCATAATGACATCTCCTCTTTTCATGTTCCAATTTTCATGGTGGAATTTATTTGAACGGCACAAACGCCGGTCAAACCGTTGCAAGGGGTGGTCTGCCATAGTTCAATAACTTGGAGATATATTACCATTTTGTAAACAATCCGTCAAGAAACACACGGGATTCTGTGCCTCTGGCGGGGAGATTTTTACTTCTTGCACAAATCCGCAGCGATTTTCCCGATGACCTGCGCAAAAGAACCACCGTAAATGGGCATAGAGGAGGAAAACATCAGGTTCACCGGATAGTCAAAGTTCTCCACCGTGCAGCCGCAGGGATCCCGATAGGCCCCGTCCCGCTCCTCATTGGGCACCCGCTGGTTCATGTGGCCCACATTATCCATATAGCCGTAGAGCTTCTTGCCCAGCTGGAAAGCCAGGCCGCACTCGAAGGAGGTATCGCTCTCCGGCTCCCAGCCGTAGTAGTCGTTCAGGCAGGCGATCACCGCGTCGCAGTTGCGCACGCTCTGCTGGTTGCGGTCAAACTGCCGGAAGGCCCGCACCATAGGGTCGTCGCTGTCGGTATCCGCCGCGCCGGGAACCGGATCCGCCGGGGTGATGGCCAGCAGCCCCGTCTCAGCGCACAGCCGCTTCATTTCGGCGTAGACCGCGTCCCGCTCCGCCCGGGGCAGCCAGCGCTCCGGCCCGGCCAGGAACACCACGGGACGGTCGTCCTGCTTTTCCAGGGTGGGCCCCGCCGCGGGAGCAGTCTGCTCATGGCGGGAACCGGCCATTTTGGCCCGCTCCTCCAGATCCACAGAGAAAAGCTTCAAACACTCGGAGAAGCCGCCCTCCACGATCTTGGTGGAGCCCACCACGTTGGGAGAGAAGGGCAGATCCCGGAACTCCAGGGGGCAGCTGCTGCCGTCGGGCCGGAACTTCCAGCGCAGAGGCCGCTTGTCCCGAGTATAGCCGTAGCAGGGCAGTCCCCTGCCGTAGGCCATGCCCAGCTCATAGATGCTGCCGCCGTCGGGCAGGGGGCCCCGGAAGCACTCCAAGTCGCAGAGGATGGCGGTGGTCTCGTTCATGCTGACGGCGCAGTTTTCAAAAATGGCGTCGGCATTCCTCTGCAGATCCTCATGAGTCAGATCCAGGGGGTTGTCATTGGGCAGAGAAACGGCATAGCCGGCGGCCTCCGCCTCTTTCCGGAAGGCCATCAGTCGGGCGTCGCCGTCGGGATAAAAGCACTCCGGCCCGGCAATGTACAGGTGCTGTTTTTCCATAACTCGCATCCCCTTGTCTTTGGTTGAATTCACTGCCCCGGTCTGCCGGAACAGCTGTCTGCATTTACACGCTGCTCTTCAACGCAGCTGCAAAGGTGCGCTTTTCCTCCTCCGTCAGGAAGAAGGCCGCCCGGCCCCCGTTGGCATTAGCCCGGCGGAGCTCTTCGTCGGTAAAGCCCAGATGCTGCCGCACCAGGGCGTACTCCCTCTCCAGGGAGGTCTGGGAACAGGTGCGGTTGTCGGTGCACACCGTCACCGCCACCCCCGCGTCCCACAGCGCCCGGATGGGATGGCTTTCATAAGACGCCGCCGAGCGGGTCTGGATATTGCTGGTGACGCTCACCTCCAGCACAGTGCCCTCCGCCGCCAGGCGCTCCATCAGCGCCCGGTCCCGGGCGGCGCCAATGCCGTGGCCGATGCGCCGGGCGCCCAGGTCCAGGGCCTGACGCACATTCTCCGGCCCCAGGGCCTCGCCGGCGTGAATGGTAAAGGGAATGTCCCGGCGTCCGGCCTCCCGGAACAGAGGGGCAAAGCCCTCCAGGGGGATCTCCTCCCCCGCCAGGTCAAAGGCCAGCCTGCCGGGCATGGCGGCGCACAGCTCCAGCGTCTCCTGGTTCTCCCGGCGGTTCTTGGCCGGGTCACCGAAGGACATGGCGCACAGGATCACCCCCGTGCGCACCGCCGGAAAGCGGGCCTGCCCCCGGCTGCAGCCCCGGAGCACCGCCTCCACCGCCCGCTCCTGGGACAGCGGGGCATGGAGCTGGGGGGCGAAGCGGATCTCCGCATAGCCCACCCCATCCTGATCCAAGGTCTCGATCAGCTCCTCGGTCACCCGTACCAGGGCCGCCTCGGTATGTAAAATGGCATTGGGGATCTCAAAGGCCCGGAAGTAGGCCAGCAGGCTGTCGCTCTCCTCCCCCACGATCATGCGCCGGCGGCATTCCTCCGCCGTGTCGCAGCCGGGCAGAGTCAGTCCCTGCTCCGCCATCAGCTCCCAGGCGGTGGCGGGACGGACGGAGCCGTCCAGATGCAAATGCAGGTCAGTTCTCAAATTCATGGTACTCTCCTTTACACCACGCACACATCCTGCACGCCGCAGCTGCGGGCCAGGGCCTCCAGCTCTGCCATCTCGTCATCCGTGGGCACGGGGGTCTCCGGCATGGCCGGACGCACCCCGAAGGGCCGGTAGCGGATGAGCTTGTAGCGGATGTCGGGATAGGGGGCGATCAGCCGGGCGCCGGCTTCCACCGTACGGCGGTTATCCAGCAGGCCCGGCACCACCACGGTGCGGATCTCGTAAATCTTGCCTAGAGGGGCCAGGCGGCGGATGTTCTCCATGGGCAGCGCCGCAGAAAGGCCCGACATCTGCCGATGCTCGTCATCATCGCCAGATTTGAGGTCGATCATGGTCTTATCGGTCACGGCCAGCAGCGCCTCCTGCTCCCACAGGGGGGTCTGGCCGTTGGTGTCGATGAATGTGCTCTTCCCCTTCTCTCGGGCCAGGGTAAAGAGCTCTCGGATAAAGTCGGGGTGCAGGCTGCACTCCCCGCCGGAGACGGTAATTCCACTAATGAAGGGCAGGTTGACGGCAATCTCCCCCATCACCTGCTCCGCCGTCAGCTGCCGGATCCGTGGTGAGCTGAGGCTGGGGCAGGCCTTGAGGCACGCGTCGCACAGGCAGCACTTGGTGATGTCATAGCGCACCTCCCCCTCTTCCATCGACAGCGCGCCGGCGGGACAGACCGCCACGCACGCGCCGCAGTTGCTGCACATGGCGATGGTCTCGGGGTTGTGGCAGTACAAGCACGCCTGGTTGCAGCCCTGGAGAAACACAGCCGTCCGGTTGCCCGGACCGTCCACGCAGCTGAAAGGGATGATCTTGTTGACGGGGGCGGTAATCATACGCCCCGCACCTTGCGGTCCAGCAGGCCCAGCCCCTCGGTGATTCCCTTGCCCAGGACAGTGGCGTCGTGGAGAGTCTGCTCACCGGCGCTGAACTTTTCCATATCGGAGCGCTTGACCAGATAGCCGGTGATGCGCACTACATCGGAATCATTGGAGTAGAAGGACAGATAGCGCACGCCCACAGCGAAGGCCCCCTTGATGATGTCCAGAATGGCCTCGGGATTCCGCTTGGCAGTCTCGTCGAAGGGGAAAATGTCGCCGCAGCCGGCAGCGCAGTACTTGTGCATCCGGGCGAACTGGCGCAGGTGCATGGGCAGCGCGGGCTCGTCGCCGATGGGGATCCGGCCGCCGGGAGAGCAGTCCTTGTCCTCCATGACGCCCACCTGGGCATGGAGGCAGATCTTGCCGTACTTGGGCTGGTACTTGTTCATCTCGGTATACATCCGTTCCATGATGGCCTCACCGAGGGCGTCCGCCTCTTCGCAGTTGCCATAGCGGCCGGAGACGTCGGCGGGCTTGAGGATGCCGTTGACGCACTCCGCCAGGCCCGCATAGCCGAACATGCCGATCATATGGTCGGTATCGTTGTGGAGCAGGCCCTCTTTAAACATATAGGTGTTCTCATAGTAGTGGCAGGTATCCACGATGAACTGGGTGCGCTTGTCGATCACTTCGCACATGGCAGCGGTGACGGCGGGAATCACCTCGTCCAGGAGCTGCTCCTTGGTAGAGGCCAGACGGGGCAGGTACTGCATATTCAGCCGCACCAACGTCATGCCGGACCCGCCGATGGGCAGCGTATTGTAGCAGCTGACCACGGCGTAGTCCCCGTTGTCCGCCCGGTAGAGGGCGTCGTTGGCGAAGCTGGGCTTGGAGCACTCCAGGCCCGCCCGGATGGCCGCCAGGGCCAGCTCGTCGGGGGTGTCGGCCCGGTAGAGCATGCTCATGTTGGGGCAGGGGCGCTGCATCTCGGCAGACAGCTCCAGCAAAATGCGGGCGGCCTTGTTGTCCCGGCCGCTCAGGTCGGCGTGGAAGAAAGCGTCGCCGTTGGTGGTATCCATGTGGGTGAGGAGCATCTTGATGGCCTTGCGGGCCTCGGCCTCATCGGTGATGAAGGGGTCCAGCAGCTCATCCAGGCACCCGGCATACACCGGCAGGCCACCGGCGCCGGTCTGGTTGTGATAAAAGCACATCAGGTTGCCCACGGCGCTCCAGATGTCCGTGGGGGGCTCCAGCTGCAAAAATTTGCTGCCCTGCTTCATAAACAGGGAATAGTCCGGCACGCAGTAGCGGGGCCGGAAAGGGGCACTGCCCTCAAACATCTGGAAGACGATGTTCTGCTCGATCAGCTTGCGGGTGGCCTCGCTGTATTCGATGATGTCCAGCTGGTCATCCGCCGCCTTGGCCAACTCGATCATCCGCTCCCGGAAGGTCAGTTTCGGGTCGGTGATCAAGCGAAGCACTTCATTCTGAAAGTCCTGAAAATTCTGAAAGCTCATGCTGTCGTTCCTTTCCCCGCGGCTCTCAGCGGCCGCAGTCGCCCATTTTATAAATTGTATTATAAAGGGCCGTCAGTCCTGCTGCAACCACTTTGTTAGGTAATTTTTCTTATCTTCGACAAAATGCTCGTTGCGCACCTGCAGCTCCGGCCGACTCAGCAGATCCGCCGCGGTGCCTGCCAGCACCTTGGCCGCGGTAATGTAACAGTGGACCTCGTCGGCCACAGCAAAGCGGTCGCTGTGAAACACCCCGTCGATGCCCGAAAAGCCAAACTGCACCGTGGGCAGCAGCGTGCCCAGGTCGCCCACGTCCCCGGAGGCCCCGGAGATGGGGTGCCGGTCGATTTCCTCCGGCGTACAGAAGGCCAGCATATTCTCCTCCAGCGACCGGCAAATCACCGCCGACTGGTTCAGGGGCAGATAGCCCGGGTCGGTGCGGATCTCCGCTGTCAGTTCCAGGGCCTTAGCGCAGCCATCCACGCACTCATCGAAGCGGCGGCCCGCCCGGAAAAGAGTCTCCTTGTCCGCCGCCCGGACATAGCTCTCCAGCGCAGACTGGTCGGGGATAATGTTGATGCCCCCGCTCACACCGCTGATCACCGGCTGGATGCGCACGCAGGCGGCGGGGTCGAACTGGTCTTTCACAAAAGCCAGGGCGTTCTGGGTCAGAATGGCCCCGTGAAGGGCGTTGCGGCCCAGGTGGGGCGCGCCGCCGGAGTGCGCGGGGCGGCCGTGAAACACCGCCTTTTTCAGCATGAAGCCCGTCAGCACCGAATCCACGTCGAATTTCTCCTCCGCATTGCCGCTGGCGTGGCAGGACAACACGCAGTCCACATCGTCAAACCAGCCCCGGGCGATCATATCCTGTTTACCAGAGCGGCCGATGATTCTCCCCTCCGCCATCAGCTGATTGCGGAAGTCCGGATTGGTCAGCTCCTCGGCGGGGGTAAAGAAAAAGCTCACCCGGCCGCCCAGCCGCCCCTCCCGGGCCCAGGGCAGCAGTGCCCAAAGCACCGTCAGGGCGTTGGCTACCTGGATGCTGTGGCCGCAGGCGTGGATGCAGCCCTGGCCGTCCTGGCGGGGCAGGGCGTCCATATCCGCCGCCACGGCGATGTGATAGTCCCCTTCTCCGATGGTGGCCACCACGCCGGTGAGGGACACCTCTTTGTGATAGGGCACGCCCCACTCGTCCAGATATCGGCAGATGATCTCCGCCGTCTTCGTCTCCTGAAAGCCCAGCTCCGGGCAGTCGAACAGTTCCCGCCCCCGGCGGGTGGCCTCGTCCCGCTCTGCGTCGATCCGGGCCCACAATTCCTGTTTGTCCATCATGGCAATCTCACTCCTAATTCAGTGTCAGGCTCACGCCCGCTTCGTTAACGTTCCTATACCGGGCCATCTCCGCCTGGGCGGAAAAGGCGGTGCAGTGACACAGCCGCAGCAGCCCTCAGCTGCCGGGCGTTGCGCAGAAATACGTTGGAATAGCCGCTGTCCAGCGGAAAGCGCCTCCGCCTCGATCCAGCAGGAAAAGGCCGGCCCCCCAGAAAGCAGCCATCGATATCGGTGTGGTTGTCCACCAGCAGCGTCAGCTTCACGCCGCCCCCCTCCCCTTGCAAATCCGGCGCCGCCCCGGTATACTGAAAATCAAAGCAGCGACCTGCGGACGCCATCCGTCCGGGCAGGCAAAGGAGGCGTCTTTGATGCTATTGTACAACGAATACCTGGACCGTGTCTACGGCGGTTTGCTGGCCATGAACGCGGGCATCCGCCTGGGCGCGCCGGTGGAGCCGGATCCCTGGACCTATGCACGCATCGCGGAGGTCTTCGGCGAGCTGCGGGACTACCCCGCCCACCACCGCCGTTTCGCCGCCGACGACGATGCCAACGGCCCGGTCTACTTTATCCGAGCCCTGCTGGACAAGCTCCCGGACACGACCCTCACGCCGAAGGATATGGGCAGCGCCTGGCTGGAATACACCCGGGACGGCAAGGGGATGTTCTGGTGGGGCGGCGAGGGGATCAGTGCCGAGCACACCGCCTACCGCAACTTAAAACGGGGCATCCCCCCGCCCCAGAGCGGCAGCATGGCCCAAAACGGGGAGGTCCTCTCTCAACAGATCGGCGGGCAGATCTTTGTGGACAGCTGGGGCTTCGTCTGCCCCGGTCAGCCCCGGCTGGCGGCGGACTACGCCATCGCCGCCTCCACCGTCTCCCACGATGGGGAGGCCCTCCACGGGGCTGCCTTCATTGCCGGGTGCATCGCCGCCGCGTTCACCGCCCCGTCGGTGGACGCCATCATGGACGCGGGCCTGGCTCTCATCCCGGCGGATAGCCTCTACGCCCAGGTGGTGACGGCAGTGCGCCACTTCCACCAGGCCCAGCCGGAGAGCTGGCGGGCCTGCATGGAATACCTGCTGGATCAGTGGGGCTACAACCGCTACCCCGGTGCCTGCCATGTGATCCCCAACGCGGGAGTCTGCGCCCTGGCCCTGCTCTACGGCGGCGGAGCGGCGGATCAGGCCATGGAGATCGCCGCCATGTGCGGCTGGGATACGGACTGCAACGCTGGCAGCGTGGGCAGCATTCTGGGAGTCTTCCGGGGCTCCGCGGGCCTGCCCCGGCGCTACCGGGAGCCCATCAACGACACCATTGTGGCCTCAGGCATCTCGGGCTATCTCAACATCGTAGACCTGCCCTCCTTTGCCCGGGATCTGGCCCACGCCGGCTGCCTGCTCACCGGCATCGCCGAGCCGGAGGGCGCGCCGGTGCCCCCGGGGCAGCTGCGCTTCGACTTCGCCCTCTCCGGCTCCACCCACGGCTGGGAGCTCTCCGACCGGGTGGGCTGTTTCCTCCGCCACCGGGACGGGGAGGACGGCGGCTGCCTAGAAATCGACATCGACCGGGTCTTTCCCGGCGGGCAGCCCTGCCTGGTGTCCCGAAAGACCTTTTTCCGCCGGGCGGACTTTGACGACGAGCGCTACGAGCCGGTCTTCTCCCCCCAGGCCTATCCCGGCCAGCTGCTGGAGCTGCGGCTCCGGGGCGAGGTCTTCTGCGGCGGGCCCCTGTCCGTCCGCCCCTGCATCCGCACAGCCATGGCCGGCCGGCTCCTCACCGGGGATGAGCAGCTCCTCCCCCCCGGCGGGCAGGTGTGCTGCGTCTTCACCCTGCCGGACACGGCGGGGGACAGCGTAGGTGAGATCGGCTTTTTGCTCCAGGCGCCGGATGGCTCCTGCGGCCGGGTGTTCCTGGATGGCTGCACCCTTGCCGGCGGTGGGGACTGGCACATCGACCCGACCCTGCAATGCCGGGAGTTCGGCCAGCTGACCCCCTTCTCCCAGGACGGCTGTGAGCTGGAAGTCCGGGGCGACGCCCTGCATATGACCGCCGGGGACGAGGGCGGCCGGGCCTTCACCGGCAACTACTACATGGCCCACACCACAGTGCAGGCGGAGCTGACGCCGGAAACCGATGGAGCATGTGGCCTGCTGCTCCGGGCTCGGGGCGCCCGGAGCCACTATGTCCTGGGCCTGCTGGACCAGGGCCAGGCAGGGATCATAGCCGTGAAAAACGGGCAGCGGAAACTGTTGGCTGCCGCGCCCTTTCCCTGGACCCCCAGCCAGTCTTATCGACTGGAGGCAGAAGCCCGGGAGGGGCGGCTGGCCCTCCGTGTCAATGGGCAGCTTCTGGCCCAGGCAGAGGCGGAGGCCCTGCCCCGGGGCATGGTGGGGCTGTGGCTGGGCAGCAGCGGCGCTATGTGTGTCCGGGATCTTCATCTGCGCTTTTCCTTGTAAGATGCAAAAAGGCCGGGGCGGCCTCCACGGGCCGGCCCGGCCTTTGCTGTTTTCTTATAATTGCTGCTTGCGGTAGAGGGTGGAGCGGTGGACGCCCAGCTCCCGGGCCGCCTGCTGGACGCTGCCGCAGCGGTCCAGCGCCGCCTGGATATACGCCTGCCGGAAGCGGGCCTCCGCCTCTTTGAGGGGCAGGTGCCAGGCGGTGAAGTCCTGTCCACCGGCGCGGGCGGGACCGGCGGCGGGCTCCATGTCTCCGCCGATGTCTTCGCCCAGCATATTCCGCAGGATCTGCTCGCTCTGCTGGCTCCCGTCGAAGAGCAGCACCAGCCGCTCGATGGTGTTGCGCAGCTCCCGGACATTGCCCGGCCAGGGGTAGGCCCGCAGCAGCCCCAGGGCCCGGTCGGAGAGGGTCAAGGCCTTTTCGTATTTCTTGTTGAACTTTTCCAGGAAAAACACGGCGATGGCCTCCACATCCTCGGTCCGCTCCCGCAGGGGCGGGATGTGGAGGGGGAGGACGTGGAGCCGGTAGTAAAGGTCCTCCCGGAAGGTCTTTTCCTTTACCATCTGCAAAAGGTTGCGGTTGGTGGCGGTGATGATGCGCACATCCACCACTTGGGGGCGGGTAGCGCCCACGGGGTAGAATTCCCCGGTCTCCACAAAGCGCAGCAGCTTGGACTGCATCAGCAGCGGCAGCTCCCCCAGCTCATCGAGAAACAGCGTGCCGTGGTTGGCCATCTGCAAAAGGCCGATCTTGCCCTGGCTGCTGGCCCCGGTAAAGGCACCCCGGGCATAGCCGAAAAATTCCGACTCAAACAAATCCGGCGGGATGGCCGAGCAGTTGACAGGGATAAAGGCCTGATCCCGCCGACGGCTGAGATCGTGGAGTAGCCGGGCCACCAGTTCCTTGCCTACGCCCGACTCCCCGGTGACCATCACGGCGCTGTCCGTAGGGCCCAGGGTCTGGCAGCTTTTCATGATGGACTCCATCTGCTCGCTGCGGCAAATGATGCTGTCCTTCTTCCGGCTGGCCAGATAGCCGACGATCTCCCGGTAGTGGCTGTGCTGCTCTTTTTCATAGGCCAGCTGCCGGGCAAACTCGTTGAGGAGCTTGTCAGAGCGGTTGTTGGTCATGATGAACTCCAACTCCCCGTTTTCATCAAACAGGGGCTGACTGGTAGACAGGCGGTTGACCCCCTTGACATTGACCACACCGGTGACGGGCTTTTGCGTCTCAATGGCCTCCAAGATGGTGGAGTAGTTGTAGATCTTGCTGCTGATCAACTCCTGGGGCCGTTTGCCCAGCAGCTGCTCTTCCGTCAGATCCATGCTGTCTAGCGTGGCCTGGTTCACCACCAGGAAGCGTCCCTCCCGGTCAGTCAATACGATCGAGTCGAAGGAATTGGAAACAATGACTTGATAGAGGTCTTTCCTCTCCTGTTTTTGATCCATATGCTGCGCACCTCGCTCCCCGTTTTTGTTCGTTTCAATTTTAGCAAAGTTGTTTCGTTTTTGCAACATTGTTTCCCGGCGAAGCGTCTCATTTTTGCGACAGGCTTTGGAATCCAAAGAAGAAAGCGCCCAAAAATCAAGGGCTTTGCCCTATTTGCGGCAGCTGGCACAGGGTTTGCTATCTATTTATAGGGTTTACTCAAACGGTATATCGTTTTGGATGTTACCAAAAGGAATAAGGAGGATATTTCGTATGGCAAGCAAAACCAAACAGGTTTCTCTGGAAGAGGCACTGAATCTGATCCCCGACGGCGCCAACGTGGCGGTGTCCGGCTTTATGCTTGGCTGCGTCCCCCGGGAGCTGTATGTGGGCATCGCAGAGCGATTCCAGAAGATCGGCCATCCCCGCGGCCTGACCGTGATGCACGCGGCAGGCAACGGCAACAATAAAGACCAGGGCATCATCGACTTCTCCTATGAGGGGCTGATCACCCGTTACATCTGCGGTCACTATGCCAACAACAGCCGCCTGATCGACCTGACCAACGCCAACAAGATCGCGGCTTATAACTTTCCCCAGGGCGTCATCGCCCATATGTACCGGGCGGCGGCCGCCGGCAAGCCCGGCGAGATCACCCGCATCGGCCTGCACACCTTCTGTGACCCCCGTCTCCAGGGCGGCAAGATGAACGAGGTCACCACCGAGGATCTGGTGGAGCTGCTGACCATCGACGGCAAGGAGTACCTGCTCTATAAGGTGCCCAAGCTGGACATCGGCCTGATCCGCGGCACCACCGCCGACGAGAACGGCAACATCACCATGGAGGAAGAGTTCGCTCCTCTGGACGCGCTGGACATCGCCATGGCTGTGCGCACCATGGGCGGCAAGGTCATCGTTCAGGTCAAGAACGTGGTCTCCTCCAAGTCCATCGACCGCACCCAGGTGGTAATCCCCGGCAACCTGGTGGACGCCGTGGTGGTCAGCGAGAGCCCCATCGAGAATCACCGCCAGACCCCGGGCTCTTACTACGATCCCGTCCTGGCCGGCCACTATCAGCTCAGCGACGTGAGCTTCTCCTCCATTCCCTTTGATGAGCGGAAGGTCATCGCCCGCCGCGCCGCCATGGAGCTCAAACCCAACTCCGTGGTGAACCTGGGCATCGGCATTCCCGAGGGCGTGGCCGCCGTGGCTACGGAGGAAGGCGCCGGCGACCAGCTGCTGCTGACCATCGAGAGCGGTCTGATCGGCGGTATCCCCACCGGCGGCCAGAACTTTGGCTCCGCCATCAACGCCTGGGCCGCCCTGCCGGAGGCCGCCCAGTTCGATTACTACAACGGCGGCAACCTGGCCCTGACCTGCCTGGGCTTCGCCGAGGTGGATCCCACCGGCAACGTCAACGTCTCCAAGTTCGGCACCCGAATTGCCGGCGTGGGCGGCTTTGTGGATATTTCCCAGTCTACCAAGACCATCGTCTTCTCCGGCACCATGACTGCCGGCGGCCTGAAGCTAGCCATTGAGAACGGCAAGATGGTCATTGTCCAGGAGGGCAAGAAAATCAAGTTCAAGAAGAACCTGGATCAAATCACCTTCAGCTCCCAGTTCAGCAAGGAGACTGGTCAGAAGGTCCTCTTTGTGACCGAACGCTGCGTCTTCCAGATCGTAGAGGAAGGCCTGAAGCTCATCGAGGTGGCTCCCGGCATCGATATTGAAAAGGATATCCTGCCCTACATGGAGTTCAAGCCCATCATTTCCGAAAACGTGCCCCTCATGGACGCCCGCATCTTCCGGGATGAGCCCATGGGCCTGGCCGAAATCATCGCTTCCAAGGGTTGAGTTGCTCCCCTTTTCCTATCCCTTATGACCGCGGCATGGACGGCAGTCGTCACCCCCCCTCCCGGGTTCGGCGGCTGCGCCGCGCACAGGACTGAAAAATGCGCTTTGGAGTTTTCCAAAGCGCATTTTTTCCGCCCCGTCAGCTTTGCGCGGACAGTCCCCGGCGGGGGCAGTGCTATCTGCGCGCATCAAAAGGGCGGACGCCGCAGCGTCCGCCCTTTTTTGCGCGGTAGGGGAGTTTAGTTTTCCTTGCTGTACGGCACGCCCAGCTGCGTGGGAACGTTAAAGCTCTTGCGGAACACCGTCAGCACGATGGTCAGGATATAGGGCAGGGCGATGATCAGCTCGTTGGGGAATGCGCTGCCGCCGGACAGAGCCTGAATGTAGATGGAAATAGAGTCCGCCAGGCCGAACACCAGCGTGCCCAGCACCACGCCCTTGGTGCTCCAGTTGCCCAAAAAGCAGATGGCAAAAGCGATCCAGCCGCGGCCGTTGATAATGCCGCTGGTGTACATGCCCAGATAGCCCAGAGAGTAGAACGAACCGGCCACGCCGCCGGCCACGCCAGCCAGCAGCACCGTCAAAAAGCGGATCCGGCTGACGCTCATGCCCGCCACGTCCACCGCCTGGGGATTTTCACCCGTAGAGCGGATAGCCAGGCCCACCGAGGTCTTGTTAAGCACGTACCAGGCCACAGGGATCAGCAGGTAGACCAGATAGGTCAGGATATTCTGATGGAAAAAGATCTCGCCAATCCAGGGAATCTTGGACAGCAGCGGGATGGCCAGCTTGGGCAGGGTCTTGATCTGCAGGGGGGTGGTGGGGATCCCGAACAGAACCCGCTGGAAGAAGGCGCAGAAGCCCGCCGCCAGGATGTTGATAGCCGTACCGGTAACGATCTGCTGCTGGCGCAGGTAAACAGTAATCACGCCGTAGATGGCGGCGGTGATCACACCGCAGCCGATGGCCACCAGCAGGCCCGTCACGGCGCTGCCGCTGATGTAAGTACCCACAAAGCCGCCCCAGGCACCCATGAGGAAGATACCCTCAATGGCGGTGATCATCATGCCCGCCCGCTCGGCGTATACCTCCGCCAGGGCGCCCAGCAGAAGCGGTGTGCCCATCATAATGGCACGACTTAACACATTAAGCATGTTCCACACTCGCTTTCTGCAGCTTTTTCTTCTCTCTACGGATCTCCATGTAATAGCGCAGGAAGTAAGCCACAATGACGCACAGCATCACGATGCCCTGAAGCAGGTCGATGATACTGGCAGGAATGTTCAGCCCCGGCATACGCCCCATGGTGGTGCCCATAATGCTCAGCAGGCCAAACAGCACCGAGGCGAAGATCACGCCGATGGGGTTGCCGTTGGCCAGAATGGCAATGCCGATGCCGTAGGAACCGATGGAACTGTTGAAATCCTGCAGCAGCATATGCTGCACGCCGTTGATCTCGGTCAGGCCGGCCATGCCCGCCAGGCCGCCGGAAATCAAAAAGGCGATGACATAAATCTTCTTGGCGCGGATGCCCGCCAGTTCGGCGGCGCTGGCATTGTTGCCCACCGCCCGGATTCGGAATCCCAGCGGCGTTTTATACAGCAGCACCCATACCACGATGGCCGTCAGCACCGCCAGCAGGAACCCCAGGTGCACCCGGGTGCCGGGAATGATATTGGGCAGATAGGCATTCTGGCTGATGGGGTCGGTCTGCAGGTACTCGCCCTTGGTCTCCCGCAGGAAGGTACGCAGCAGATAGTCCATAAAGGCATCCACCACATAGGTGGACATCATACTGACCAGGAACTCGTTGGCGTTGAACTTGGCCTTGGCCAGGCCGATGAGGGCGCCGATCAGGCCGCCGGCCAGGAACGAACAGACCAGGACCACCAAAATCAGCAGCGGCGTGGGCAGCGCCTCCCCCAGGGAGAGGGACAGCGTCACCGCCACGGTGGCGCCGGCGTAAAACTGGCCCTGAGCGCCGATGTTGAAGAGGTTGGCCTTGTAAGTAAATGCGAAAGCCAGGGCCGTGAACATCAGCGGCGTGGCTTTGACCAGCACCTCACCCAAGGTGTACTTGTCGGTGATGATCTTCAAAAACGCCTTGGAAAATACGGTGACGGGATTGACATCCATGAACAGCAGCATACACGCACTGATCACCAGGCCCACCACTACAGCGCCGATGTTGAATAAAACAACGTCTTTGATCTTATTTTTCATCGCCGCCTCCTTTCTCCAGGTCGTAGCCGGCCATCAGCAGGCCGATCTGCTGGGTGGACAGCTCCCCGTTGCGGAAGATCCCCATGACCCGGCCCTTGTAAAGCACGGCGATCCAGTCGGACAGGGCAAAGATCTCTGACAGCTCCGTGGAAACCATCAGAATGCCCTTGCCCTTGGCCTTCTCCTCCAAAATGGCCCGGTGGATGCGGTTCACCGCGCCCATATCCAGGCCACGGGTAGGTTGGTTGAACACGATCAGGGTGGATCCTACGTCGATCTCCCGGCCCAGAACCATCTTCTGCTGGTTGCCGCCGGAGAGGCTCTTGGCCGGGGCGTCCGGCCCCGGGGCCTTGACCTGATGCTCCCGAATGATATCCTGGGTATAGCTGTTGAGCTTTTTCTGGTCGATAAAGCCCCGGCGGGTCCACTTCTTATCAAAGCTGGTTTTGAGCATCATGTTCTCCGCCAGCGTCATATTCATAATCAAACCATCCCGATACCGATCCACCGGCACATAGCCAATGCCGGCATCGATCCGGCGACGGATGGAATCGTGCTGAATGTCCCGCCCGCAGTAGAGCAGCTTGCCCTCGCTCAGGGGCAGGTCGCCGCAGATGACCTCGCAGAGTTCATCCTGGCCGTTGCCGCTAACGCCGGCGATGCCGAATACCTCGCCCCGGCGGATCTGGAAGGAAATACCGTCCAGCAGGACCGGCGCCTTCCCGCCGCCCACCCGGATATTCTGCACATCCAAAACCACTTCTCCGGAGGTAGTGCCCTCCCCGTCGGTGCGGATGGCGGGGATCACATCCTCGCCCATCATCAGCCGAGAGAGCTCCCGCTCGTCGGTCTCTTCCTTGCGCAGGTTGCCGGCCACCCGGCCATCCCGCATGACCACGATCCGGTCAGCTACCTCCATCACCTCTTTGAGCTTATGGGTAATGAAGATCACCGAGTTTCCCTTTTCCGCAAATTTTTTAATAAAGCGCATCAGCGTTTCAGACTCCTGGGGAGTCAGCACGGCGGTGGGTTCATCCATGATCAGGATGCGGGCATTGATATACAGTGCCTTCATGATCTCCACCTTCTGCTGCACGCCCACCGCCAGATCCCGCACCCGGGCGTCCACCGGGATCTCAAATCCCGCCTCTTCGGCGATCCTGCGCACCTTCTCCCGGCACTCCTTCATATGAATGGGGCCCCGGACGTTGCCCAGGATGATGTTCTCCGTCACCGTGTGGGCGGGGACCAGGGAGAAATGCTGCTGGATCATGGCAATGCCCTTGGCCATAGCGTCTTTGGGAGAGTGGATCACCGTCTCCTGCCCGTCGATGAGGATGGTGCCCTCATCCGCACGATACAAGCCGTACAGGCACTTCATAATCGTGCTTTTCCCGGCGCCGTTCTCCCCCAGCAGAGCCAGCACCTCTCCTTTTTGCACAGAAAAGCTAACATCCTGGTTGGCGATGACCTTGGCAAAATACTTGCTGATGTTTCTCAGCTCCACAACGGAAGCATCCAACTTCTGCACCTCTTTTCTTTAGAAGGAAAAGGCTGGTGCTCAGAGATGAGCACCAGCCTCTCTCTCCGTAATCAGTCAAACAGCGCGGTCAGATCCACGTTGCCGAGCTTGTAATCAGCAACGGCCTGCTCAACGGCGTCCTTGGCTTCCTGAGAGACATTGTCAGTGTAGATGGGCACGAAGATGTCCTGGGCGATACCGACCTCATGGACCTGGTGTCCGGCCAGCTCGCCGTTCATGAAGCTCTCGATGGCCCAGGTGTACATGGTGGCAAACTGGAAGTCCACAGAAGCCACCACGGTGTTGGGATCGATAGTAGTCTGGTCAGAAGAGTAACCGATGACCTTGGCGCCCTTCTCGATGGCGGCGTTGATGGTGCCCAGGCCCAGCTCATTGGCATAGACGAACATCACGTCGGCACCGTCGTCGATCATGGTCTCACCCATCTGCTTGCCCAGAGCGGTGTCGCTCCAGCTGTTGGCATAGGACAAGGTGTAGTCGGCGTCCTCAAATCCGTGCTCCTTGGCGACCTCCACGGCGGTCTTGCCGTAGACGGCCATCAGGTTCTCCATAGCCTGGTTGGACTCGCCGCCGATCATGCCGAACTTGCCAGTCTCGGTGGTGTAGCCGGCCAGGATACCGGCCAGATAGCTGGCCTCATACTCTCTGGGGAACAGAGGAGCCAGGTTGTCCAGATCGCAGTTGGAGCCGTTGACCACCATGAACATGGTGTCGGGATAGCTGGCCGCTACGGTGGCGGCAGCCTCGTCAAACTGGGAACCGGCTGCCATGACGATGTCATAGCCCCGCTCGGCATACTCCCGGAAGGTAGCCTCAAAGTCGGCAGGCTGCACATTCTCCACATACTCCATGCTGGTGCCCAGTTCCTCGTTGCAGGCTTCCACGCCCGCGTAGTTGGAGGCGTTCCAGCCCTGGTCGTTCACTTCGCCGGGCAGCAGCAGCACGATCTTGTAATCGGCGGCCGTCTTCTCCCCATCCCCTCCGGAACCGGCGGAACCGCTGGGCTCGTCACTGCTTCCGCAGCCGGCCAGCAGAGCCAGCACCAGTGCTGTTACCGTAAAGAGACTCCATAATCTTTTCATGACCAATGCGCTCCTTTCAAAATCTCTTCCACCCCCCTGTTTGGGGGCTTGGAATTTAACCTTATTTTAGCATTTCCCCAGCCCAACGGCAACTCTATTTTCTCGACAGGAACGTGGTTTCTTGATTTTTTGGCACATCCTCTAGGTTCTTTTTCCTAATTTTGGTGTTCTTTCCTATGTTTTTCTCAGCCGGGGCCGCAGCACTTCTCCATTTTGTCTATATTGTTTGGTTTTTCTTTTTATATTTTGACGGATTTGTGCCTTCTGCCGAAAAAAGAAAGGGGCAGCAGTGCAAAAAGCAGCTGCTGCCCCCGGGACCGCCGTTTAATTTTTCGTGTGGATGGCGCGTTTCTCCACCTGGAGCGCCGCCTCCCGCACCGCCTCGGAGACGGTGGGATGGGAGTGGATGGTGGTGATCAGGTCCTCCACCGTGGCACCCATGCGCAGCGCCATGGCTCCCTCGGCAATCAGGTCGCTGGCGTGGGGGCCGATGATGTGCATGCCCAGTACTTTGCCGCTGCCCTTCTCGGCCACGATCTTCACCGTGCCCTTGCCCCCGTCCAGTATCAGGGCCCGGCCGTTGGCGGCCAGGGGGAACTTGCCCGTTTCATACTCCATGCCCCGAGCCCGGGCCTCCTCCTCCGTCAGGCCCACAGCGGCGGCCTCCGGCAGCAGGTAAACGCAGGTGGGATTGGTGGACTCATCATAGCGGCTGTCCAGCCCGCAGATGTTCTCTGCGGCCACCTCGCCCATGGCAGAGGCAGTGTGAGCCAGCTGGGCCACACCCTTCACGCAGTCGCCGATGGCGTACACCCCCGGCACGTTGGTGCGCATATGGTCGTCGGTGAGGATCTGCCCCTTCTCCTGGGCCACGCCGCCCAGGTCCAGCCGCAGCGCCTGGGTGTTGGGCCGGCGGCCCACAGCCACCAGCACCTTGTCCGCTTCATAGCTGACGGCCGCGTCCTTTTTGTGATCCCGGCACAGCAGGCGTACGCCGCCGCCCTCCCGGGGCTCCACAGACTCCACCGCCGTCTGCAGCTGCAGTGCCACGCCCAGCTTGCGCAGATACATCAGGCCCAGCCGGGTCACATCCCCGTCCAGCATGGGCAGCACATGGTCCTGCAGCTCGATGACCGTCACCTTGGTGCCAAAGCCCGCATAGGCGCAAGCCAGCTCCAGCCCAATGACGCCGCCCCCGATCACCGCTAGGGACTCGGGCAGCTCCTCCATGGACAACGCTCCGGTGGAGTCGATGCAGTCGGCGTTTTCCTGCAGGCCCGGAATGGGCGGGATCACATTGACGGAGCCGGTGGCCAGGATGATGGCGTCAGGGCGCAGGATCTGGACCGTGCCATCGGCGCAGCGCACCTCCATCTCCCCGGGGGCGGTGAAAGAGGCCGTCCCCTCCAGCCGCTCCACGCCGTTGGACTTCAGGAGCGTGGCGATGCCGCCGGTAAGCTTTTGGGTTACCGTGTTTTTATGAGCCATCAGCTGGGGGAAGTCGATCTCCACGCCGGCGGTCTTTACACCGATCTCCGCCGCCTCGCCCCGGAGCCGGATGGCCAGCTCTGCGCTGTGGAGCAGGCACTTGGTGGGAATGCAGCCCACATTCAGGCAAGTGCCGCCCAAATGCTCCCGCTCTACCAGCGTGACCCGGGCTCCCAGCTGGGCCGCCCGAATGGCGGCCACATAGCCGCCCGGACCGCCGCCCGTCACCAGCACCCAGCGTTTGTTCTCTTCCATGATCCTCATTCTCCTTTCCCCAAAAGCCGCCGAAGCGTCCGCAAACAGATTAGGCCGCCGGACTCACATTCCGGAAGCTGAACCAGCCCCGGCTGTCCCGACACAGGCCGCTCAGACTTTCCCGCATTTTCCACGCCGTGCCCGTGTGATAGAGGGGGCAGATGGCGTTATCCTCCAGCAGCAGACTCTCCGCATCGTGGAGGCAGGCCTGCCGGGCGGAGGCGTCGGAGGCGCCGGCAATGACCTTCAGCAGCGTCTCATAGGCGCTGTTGGAATAGCCCGCCGCGTTCTCCTCGCTGCTCTCCTGCCAGGGAAGCAAAAAGCCCTCGGCGTCGTTGACCTGGCTGCGGATCTCGCACCCCGCCACGGCATAGCTGCCGCTCTCCAGGGTCCGCTCCAGCTCCTGGGCGCTCACCGCCCGGACCGTCACCGTGACGTTCAGCGCCTCCCGCCAGGTCTGGGCGATGACGTTCATCACCGTCTCCTGCTCTCCGGCTTCACACAGCAGCTCCACCTCTGGGAAGTTCTTTCCGTTGCCGTAACCCGCCTGATCCAGCAGCTTCGCCGCCTCCTGGCAGCGGCTGGTCAGGCTGTCGGCATCGGTTTTCTTGATGCTTCCCCCCGCGGCGCGGAAATCCTCATCCGCCTTCAGCCCGGGCACGCCCGCCGGCACCAGGGCCGAGGCAGCCTCCGCCCGGACGCCCGCGGCCTCCGTCACCGCCTGATAGTCCACGGCGGCGGAGAACGCCCGGCGCACCAAGGGATCGGCAAAGGGATCGGCCGTCATGTTGAACAGCAGGCAGTTGGTGGACAGGCGCAGCGTAGGATCCCGGTTCACGTCGGCGTGGAGCTTTTCATACTCCGCCTCCGGCAGCTCGCCCAAAAAGTCCACGGTGCCGGCAGAGTAAAGCTTCCAGCCCTCCTCCGGGCTGTCGGCAAAATGGAACACGATCTCCGCCGGGCCGGCCTCCTGATCATAATAGGTCTTGCTGCGGCTGAGGATCAGGGTCTCATCCTCGGCGGCGGTGGCAGTATACAGTCCGTTGGTCACCAGCGACCTGGCATCGGGGGCCCACTCCGTCTTGCCGGAGTCCTCATCTGTCTCGCTCTGGGCCTCCACCACGCTCTGACGCAGAGGCATGGTGGCCGCAGCGGTGCATACATCGGTCAAAAACCAGTCGTACTTCCCCGTCAGGGTCACCACCAGGGTGGTGTCGTTTTTCGCGCTCACCGCCAGCGCGCTCAGCTCCCCGCCGGCGCGCACGGTGTCATAGCCCTGCACCACCGACAGCAGCGAGGCGTTGGGAGAGTCGGTCTTGGGATCTGCCAGGCGCTGCCAGGCGTAGACAAAGTCTTGCGCCGTCACCGCCGTTCCGTCGGACCACTCCGCCTTCCGCAGCCGGAAGGTGTAGGTCACGGTGCCGGCCTCATTTTCTGCGGAGCTGCAGCTCTTGGCCATACCGTAGTCCACCGTGTTGCCGGCGGTGCCGGCAGAGACCCGCATCAGA
>JAHHSB010000050.1 GCA_020025415.1 Oscillibacter sp.
GAGGAATCGCTATATGCAAAGGCTTATTCTTCGTTGAAGCTGCCCTTCCGCGCGCTGCCTTCCGCAGCGGAGGAGACCAGGTGAGCGTATCTGGCCCTTGGGGCCTTCATGCCGGAACCAGCACGGTGCCCGGAGTGACCTTGCAGGCCTTGATGCAGGCGTGCCTGCCGTCGAAGCACATGGCCTTGCCGGTGAAGCGGTGGACCTCCTCGGCGATAGCGGCGGGCCTGGATCTCGATGGCATCGGCAATGTTGGCCCGGGAGGACAGCACATAGTAAGCGCCTCAATGGTTGCCGGAGATGCCGCCGCAGCAGGCGATGGTGCCCAACTCCACAGGCGTGCCGTCGGTGCGGCAGACGCCGAACTTCACCTGCTTGGCCAGCTTGCGCAGGTGATTGCGACCGGAGACCAAGTCGTTGAAGGAGTTGGCAGTACCGATAATGGGGCGGCTCAGGTCGTTGTATTGGCCTTGTAACAGGTCTTGTTGAATAGAAAATCAAAAGAATTGAACGCGCCAATGCCTTTCTTATTCATGCTGCTGCCTCTCTTTTCTGACAAAATAAAAACGCGGATGCGTTTGTGGACTAACCACAAAAATTATGCAGAAACCCGAAAAAGAAGGAAAAGGCACAAAAGGCCGGCAGGCTCCTGTGGGTGCAGAAGCCTGCCGGCCTGTTGGAAAGGAAAGGCGTGATTAGTCGACGATCATGAAGCCCTCGTCGTCGAACTTCATCTCCTCAGGCTCGCTGAGGATCTCAATCTCGGGATTGTTCTTCAGCTCGTCATAATAAGCCTCGGAAACTTCGATCTCGCCCATGGACAGGGTGTCCTTGATGTGGACGATATGGGCATTGGAGAAGTCGATATTGTTGCAGGTGCGGATGGCGATGCGCAGGGCCTGCTCGTCAGTTTCGGCATAGACGGGGATCTTGCCGCCGTTGAGCATGGTAGAGGTCACCACGTGGATCCAAGTGGTCTCAAAGTCGATGTCCCGCAGGCAGCGGCGGGTGGTGATGTCGGCGCCCACGATGCCGCAGCCGTTGTGGTGGGTCTCCTCGGTCAGGCCGCGGATGAAGACCTTCTTGCAGTTGATGACATCCTCAAAGCCCTTGGAGTTGCTGCGGCCGGTGATGTTGGGGTCGTGGCCGTTGCCGCTGATGTTCTTGCCGATCTCGTCAATGATCAGCACGTCCATGTCGTGCATCTTGAACTTGGCGATCTTGGCCTTGGCGATCTCCAGCAGCTCGGCGTCCTTCTCCATAATCAGCTCTTTTTCCATGACCTCGATCTCGCTGATGTCATCATAGGCGTTCTGCACGATGCCAACGCCGAAGGCCACGGGAGCGTGCTTGAGGAACTCCTCGCACACCTGGGGGATGCGGTCGGCAAAGGTGGGGAAGCCCATCATGTGGAACATGGAAGCACCCTTGTGCTTGGCCAGGCCGATGGCGCACATCTTGGCCATGCCGCTCTCGTGCTTGCCGCGGAAGTCGGTGTGGGGCTTGACCTTGTTGACTATGACGATACCGTCGGATTCAGCGGCGTACTTGTCGCAGTAAACGGGAGTGCCGTCGGCCAGGGTGCTGATCTGCACAACCTCCATGGAGGAGCAAATGGGGCAGCCCATAGCCTCTTCGGTGATGCCGTAGGTGGCGATCATTTCCCGCTGACCCTCAGCGGTGCCGCCGCCGTGGCTGCCCATGGCGGGGATGATGAAGGGATCAGCGCCCCACTCCTTCAGGGTATTCACGATGGTGCCGATGATAGCGTCCAGGTGGGGGATACCACGGCTGCCGGCCGTGATGCACAGGCGCTTACCGCGATACTGCTCCTTGTTGTGGAGATTATTTTCCATCTGGCTCTTCACCCAGCCGGGGATATCCTCGATTTTGGTGGGATCATAGAGCTGACGGATCTTGAACATCTTGGGGATACGGACCTGCTCCATACCCTCGATCTTGATGTTCATCTGGGGAAAGTCAATGAATTTCATAGCGATGCGACCTCCTTAAAGTGATTGCCCGTAGTCTCCGGGCGCGAGAATTCTGAGGCGGAACGAGTGAACCACAGAATGCCTGGAGTTTTTGCGCGGGAGCTCCTTTCCAACGATGCCAGGGGGTTTATTTGCAGGCGGATGGCTCCGCCGGTGCAACAAAGAAATGATTCCAGAATGGGGCGGGGCAGCGCGCCGCAGGGCAGCGCCATGACCCGCTTCAGGTCGGGCGTATCCTCATAGACACGGGCCTGTCCCTCCTCCCGGCTCTTCACCGGGATCATGCCGGCCATGCGCACTTCCCCATCGGGCAGGCCGCTGATCAGATAGACCTTGTGGATCTTCTGCAGATACCGCATGGCCGGCAGGGAGATGGCCATCTCTGATTGGAGTGCTCATTCTAAGCATCTCACAGGGCCTTGTAGCCGTCGTAATCGGTAAAGCCCTTGCAATAGCCCCCGGGACCGAAGCATTCAAAGCCGTCGGCGCACAGCACCACGGAAGAGCCCGGATTCATCTGGAGATGATGGCCGCGTCAAAGGCCTCGCGCATGGGCGCGCCGTCGTCGATGTAGAGATGCACGATTTCCAGATCGTCTGCCAGCTCAAAATCCAGACTGCTCTTATAATAAGGAACCGTTACTTTCTGCACAACGAATCTTCTGCCCTTCTTTTTATTTTAGTGGAAATGTTCCTAATTAGCAATAGCCACTGTGCTGATCGATGCACATTTCGTTGCAGCCGTTGATTTCGGCTTTGACCTGCTGACCGTTGCACACGGCGATGAGCAGATCCAGCATCTCCTGGCCCAGCTGCTCCACGCTCTTTTCCCCGGAGATGGAGGTGCTGGTATCCATGTCCAGGATGTCGGTGAGCCACTCATAAGTCTCGCGGTTGCCGGTGACCTTGATTACGGGAGCGGTGGGAGCGCCCACGGGGTTGCCCCGGCCGGTGGTAAAGATTACCACCTGGGCACCGCCGGCGATCAAAGAGACGGTGGAAGCCACGTCAAAGGCGGTGCCGTCCATGAACACCAGGCCCTTTTTGTCCACCAGTTGGCCGTATTCATAGGCGGCCATGAACGGACGGGAGCCGCTCTTGTGGATGCAGCCGATGGATTTTTCCTCCAGCGTGGTGATGCCGCCGGCCTTGTTGCCCGGAGAGGGGTTGCTGTTGCGCACGTCCTCACCGGCGTCCAGATGCGATTTCTCGCAGCGTATGACCATGTCGTAGATCTTCTGGCCCACTTCCGGCGTGGCGCCCCGGGCCCGCAGGATCTTCTCAGCGCCGATGGCCTCCGGCGTCTCGGCCAGGATGGCGGTGCCGCCGGCATCCACCAGATAGTCGGACACCCAGCCCAGCACCACGTTGGAAGACAGACCCGACGTGGGATCGGAGCCGCCGCACTCCAGGCCCAGGGTCAGCTCGCTCAGGTCGCAGGGCTCCCGCTTGCACAGGTCGGCCTGGGCCTTCATGGCGGTGATGATCTTCACGCCCCGGGCCACGGTCTTGCCCAGACCGCCCTCGCCCTGGATAGAGATGTACTCCACCGGCTTGCAGGTCTTGGCACCGATCTCTGCCCGATAGCGGTCTTCCTGAATGGTTTCGCAGCCGTTGCCCACGATCAGCACGCCATAGACGTTGCCGTTGGCGATGAGGCCGGAGATGATTTCCAAAGTCATGGCTGTATCTCGGGAATCCTGGGCACAGCCGTTGGGGTTTTCCAGATAGGTCACACCCTCCACCGCCTGGGCGATCTTCTGGGCGGCGATGGTGGAGCACAGGCAGCCGGGCATGACGACTACATGATTGCGAATGCCTACACGGCCATCCGGCCGGCGATATCCTTGAAACTGCATACTTCAGCCCTCCTTTTTGTCGCTGGACAAGTTCTGGGTGTGGACGTGATCTCCCACCTCGATATCCACCGTAGCGTAGCCGATGTGCTCGCTGTACTTTTTCACGGACTCGCCCTGCTTCACGGCGCGGATGGCGATCTTGTGATAGGTGGGGATCTCCTGCCGGGCGACAACGCTCCGGGTCTGGCCGTCAACGGAGAATGTGACGGTTTGGCCGATGCCAATGGGGGCAATGACGGTGGCCACATCATCGTCAGGGGTGATAATAATAGCATTTTCCATGGGTATAATTTCCTCCTCTTGGCTGCGGTAGCATAAAACAGCTCATAAAAAATATAAGCAAACCCGATGCCAGGAATCTTCCGCCGGACAAAAAGGGCATGGTTGGCCCTTTCCTCATGGAAAGAAGAAAATCTGTACAGTTCCTACAAATTTCAAAGCTGAAAATCTATTTCACTTTTGAAACACTCCGTGCTATGCTTATATAGAATGAGAAGAAAGGGCCTGTCCACCGGGCAGGGCGAGGGGCGAAGAGCGGCATGAATGGAACGAAGGACCCGAAGTTTATTGCGGTGTATTATGACGAAAAGGTGGCCCTCCGGGGCTTTGCGGAGCTGGATGCGTTCATTTACCGGACGATCATTTCTCCGCCGGGGCCGACACTGCTGGAGGAGATCGAAAAAACCTGTCAGGAGACGGAGATTTCCGGCGTCCTGACCCGGGGCAGCCTGGCCTGGTATCTCCATGAGCATCACATCTCCGTGCCCATTTTCGACGTGAAATACGACGTCAAGACCATCTTTCGGTTGATCCAGGGCTGCGTGGCTGACGGGTATTGCAAAATCGGTATTTTTGAGATCGACCGCACCGCCCTGCCAGAAGACGCCATCGGCCTCCGGGACCGCCTGGAGCTGAGCGACTGCACGGTGCTGTACTACAAGGCCCGGGACAACGAGAACCTCCGGCGCACCATCGAGCAGCTCTCCCGGCAGGGGGAGATCGATATCGTGGTGGGGGATTCCGAGCCGCTGTTCATTGCCCAGAGCCTGGGGCTGCCCAACCGGCCCTTCTACATCGACCAGTATCCCTGGATCGGGGCCCTGACAGAGGCCTGCTACCTGACGGAGATGACCCGCAAGCAGGCCAGCCAGGACAACTTTATCGAGGTCATTACCAACATCATCTCCGAGGCGGTGGTGATCGTGGATCGGGCGGGGCAGGTCAAGCGCTGCAACCGTAAGGGCCTGCAGCTGTTTTCCAATAAAGCGCCCCAGCATACCATTACGGAGATTGTCCCCGGGGGCATGGAGGAGCTGCTGGCCCAGACGGCCAACCAGCTGATGACCATCTGCTCCCGGCAGTATGTAGCCAATATCGTGCCGCTGCTCATCGGGACAGAGGAGCACTACGCCGTGATCCTCAACAACGTCCGCTACGTGGAGGGCATGGAGATGTCCATCCGCAAGCAGAATAAAAATAACGGCCTGGCGGCCAAATTTACCTTTGACAATATCATCTGCCAGGACGAGGCCACCCGCAAGCTGGTGAAGGTGGCCAAAAAGTATGCCCGCACCAACAGCACGGTTCTTATCTGCGGGGAGACCGGCACCGGCAAGGAGGTCTTTGCTTCGAGCATCCACAACGCCAGTCTTCGGCGGGACGGGCCCTTCGTGGCCATCAACTGCGCCACTCTCAGCGAGACGCTGATTGAAAGCGAGCTGTTCGGCTATGAGCGGGGCGCCTTTACCGGGGCGCTGCAAAGCGGCAAGGCGGGCCTTTTCGAGTTGGCCCACAAGGGCAGCATCTTCCTGGACGAGGTGGGAGAGCTGCCGCTGCGCCTGCAGGCCAAGCTGCTGCGGGTGCTCCAGGAAAAGGAGATCATGCGGGTGGGGGGCAGCAAGGTCATCCCCGTGGATGTCCGGGTCATCGCCGCCACCAACCAGAACCTGCGGGAGATGGTCCGGGAAAACAAATTCCGGGAGGATCTTTACTACCGCCTGGCCCTGCTGGAGATCGAGATCCCGCCCCTGCGCCGCCGACCGGGGGACATCATCCCCCTGTTTACCGACTTTTTGACGGAGACGGCGGAGCGGGAGGGCCGCTCCATTTACTGGAACAGCCCTGATGTGTTCACTCCGCTGCTCACCTGCCGCTGGAGCGGTAATATCCGGGAGCTGCGGAATCTGGCCGAACGGGTGGCGCTGCTGTGCGACGGCAACAAGCTCACTGCCGCCACGATTGAAAGTATGCTCCGCCGCTCCGATGACAGCAGGCAGGGGGAGGACCAGTACAGCTGCGGCATCACCGGGGATCTGAAAGCCTTTGAGCGGGATTACATCGAGTTTTTGCTGCGGCGCTTCGGCGGGGACCGGGACCAGTTGTGCCGCTTCCTCCACATGAGCAAGACCACCCTTTGGCGCAAGCTCTCCCGGGGGGCAGAAGAGCCCCGGGAGGAGGACGCCGGGGTGGAGATGTGACGGGCGTCTGCCGGCGCTTGAGGCCAGAAAATGGCCGGCCGGAAGAAAAGTATGAGTGCAATTTTATTCAAAAAATCTGCAAGGCCAAGGGGTAGGAAATATTTCTTGACCTTGCGATTTTTTTCAGGTAAGATAGAGCGGAATCGTCAGGTTATACAGAAAATTTGTGGAGTTTACCGCAGGGCTTTTAAGCACAGGGGAAGGCACTGCCCGGGTTCTCATAAATAAAGTATAGAGTAGAGATTGTAGGAGGAACCAATGAAACGCATCCTGTTTGTGATCGTAGGCGTTCTGGTTATGCTGTTTGCCGGATTCGTCTATGCCTGGAGTATTCTCTCCGGACCGATTTCCGCCGAATATCCCACTTGGAGTTCTGCGGCTTTATCCCTGAATTTCACCCTTTGCATGACCTTCTTCTGCCTGGGCGCGCTGGTGGCGGGCCTGCTGAGCGGCAAGGTTTCCCCCCGTTTCAACCTGCTGCTTTCCGGCGTGCTGTTTTTGGCCGGCTTCCTGTGGGTGGCCCGGATCGATTCCACTGCCACGCTGTACTTAAGCTTTGGCGTGCTCTGCGGCGCCGGCTCCGGCACGGCCTATAACGCTGTTATGGCCATGGTACCCAAGTGGTTCCCGGATGCCCAGGGCACCGTGTCGGGCATTCTGCTGATGGGCTTCGGCGCCAGCAGCCTGATCATTGGCACCGTGTTCACGAATCTGACTGCCACCATGGACTGGCGGAACTTCTTCACCATGATGGCGCCCCTGACTGCCGGGATCATGGTCATCGGCTTCCTGGTGCTGCGCCCCGCGCCTGCGCAGGCTCCTGCGGCTGATGGCACTGCCAGTACCGGCAGCAATGACTATACCACTGCCCAGATGCTTCGCCAGATGAACTTCTGGCTGTTCTTCGTCTGGGCGGTGCTGCTGGGCGGTGCCGGCTTGGCCATTATTTCCCTGGCCAGCCCCGTAGCCAATACCGTGGCGGCAGGTTCTTCCGCCAACGCCATTTCTCTGGTGGTGGGTATGATCTCCGTGTGCAACGGCCTGGGCCGTGTGATCATCGGCGCCCTGTTTGACCGGATGAGCACCAAGACCGTGATCCGCTTGGCCACGGTGCTGTACATCTCCAGCTCCCTGCTGCTGATGGCAGCCACTGCTACCGGCAGTTTCCTGATCCTGATCGTGGCCTTTGTGGTTACCGGCCTTGCCTACGGCAGCTGCCCGACGCTGGCCGCCGCCTTTACCAAGAAGGCCTTCGGCGAGAAGTACTACGCGGTGAACTACTCCATCGTGAACCTGAACCTGTTGGTGGCGTCTTTGGGCAGTACCATTGCCGGTATGCTGGTAGATAAGACCGGAACCTATTTCTCTGTGTTTGTGATGATGCTGGTGTTCTGTGTGGCCGGTCTGGTGTGTGCGATGATGCTCAAAACCGGCGAGGAGAGCAAGAAGAAAGCCTGAATTTTTCCAAAAACCCTGTGACAAAATCCCGCGGCGGATTCCGCCGTGGGATTTTTTTAAAAAATGTTGCAAAAACAATCGAAATGACAAACGCTTTGTGGTACACTAAGCATCAGAAAACAAGACCCATCAGCCGTCTTTTCAAAGGCGGCGTCCCGGCTAGCCGGAGAATATGAAAAAGGAGCGTTTTCTATGGCAGTTGTGCATCTGAAAACCGCAGAGTTTGAGTCCGCCGTTGCCGCGGCTCCCCTGGCAGTGGTGGATTTCTGGGCTTCTTGGTGCGGCCCCTGCAAGATGCTGGGCTCCGTGATCGAGGAGCTGAGCAATGAGTACGAGGGCCGGGCCCTGGTGGCCAAGGTCAACGTGGATGAAGAGCCGGATCTGGCCCGTCAGTTCGGCGTGATGAGCATCCCCACGGTGGTGTATCTGAAAAACGGACAGGAGGTGGACCGCTCTGTGGGCGTCCAGCCTGCCGACGCGTTCCGTACCGTGATCGACGACAATCTGTGATCCCCCTGCCCGGGATCAGACAACGCGCAAAAAGGACCTGCGGCTTTCGCCGCAGGTCCTTTCTTGTTTCATGGTTCCCGGCGCTTACTTTCCGGTAAGCAGCTCCCACACCAGGTCCGTGTAGCCGGCCGGATCCTCCGGGGGCAGCCCGGCGATGAGCAGGGCCTGATCATAGAGCAGCTCGGCGTACTTCTTTGCCTTTTCTGGATCGGCTTCCACCGCCTGTTCCAGGGCGGCGAACACCGGGTGGGCAGTGTTGAGCTCCAGGATCCGCTGGGCGTGGATGGGCTGGTCGGGCTGCATGGCGTTGAGATACTTCTCCATCTCAAAGGACAGCCCCTCGCCGGCGGTCAGGCACACCGGGTGGGATTTAAGCTTTTTGGAGGCGCAGACCTTGGCTACCTTGTCCCCCAGCGTTTCCTTCACAAAGTCCAGCGCGGCCTGGGAGGGGGCGGATTCCTCAGACTGGTCCTCGGCCTTGTCCGCCTCGTCGTGGCTCTCCAGCTCACCGTTGAGGGCGGAGCGAAACTCCTTGTCCTTATAGCTGTGCAGAATCTGGGCCACGAACTCGTCCACTTCCTCGGTGAAGTAGAGGATCTCGGTGCCGCTGTCCTTGAGCCCCTCGATCTGGGGCAGGCGGTCAATGGCGGCCACGCTCTCGCCGGAGGCGTAGTAGATGACGCTCTGCCCCTCCTTC
>JAHHSB010000051.1 GCA_020025415.1 Oscillibacter sp.
GGCTTGTTTTTTTGCAGAATTCTGGGAAAACAGGGACTTTTTTCTCTAAAATATTCTGCTTTTGACCCAATTCGGAGAAAAAGGGCCAAAGGAACCTGGAATCGCCATCGGTTTTTTAGTTAAAACGTAAAAAAAGCAACGCTTGCGTATGCTGTACGCTAAGATTTTCTTGCAAAATCGAGGTATTGTGCTAAAATAATGTACGCACTGTGAATACACCATACTTTAAGGAGTGGAAATTGAATGGAAAACCTGTTCTGGGTTGGGTTCCTGGGGGCGCTCATCGCAGGGCTTTTCGCCCTTTCTCAGGCGAAAAAAGTGCTGAGCTTTTCTGAGGGAACCGACAAGATGCAGAAAATTGCTGCTTCCATTCGGGCAGGCGCCAACGCCTATCTGAAGCAGCAGTACACCACGGTGTTCAAGGTCTTTATCGTGGTGTTCGTGATCCTGCTGGTCATTGCTTTTGCCAGCGGCGGAGAGATGCTCTCCAAGTTTACTCCCTTTGCCTTTATCACCGGCGGCGTGTTCTCCATGCTGGCCGGCTTTATCGGCATGAAGATCGCCACCAGCTCCAACGCCCGGACTGCTCAGGCCGCTTCCGAAAGCCTGAACAAGGGCCTGCGGGTGGCCTTCTCCTCTGGCTCCGTCATGGGCTTTACCGTGGTGGGCCTGGGTATGCTGGATGTGACCATGTGGTACTTCCTGCTGCGCTATGTCTTTGGCCTGGATGATCCCACCGCGCTGGGCAACGTCATGGTCATGAACGGCATGGGTGCTTCCTTTATGGCTCTGTTTGCCCGTGTGGGCGGCGGTATCTACACCAAGGCTGCCGACGTGGGCGCTGACCTGGTGGGCAAGGTGGAGGCCGGCATTCCCGAAGATGACCCCCGCAACCCCGCCACCATCGCCGACAACGTGGGCGACAACGTGGGCGACGTGGCCGGCATGGGCGCCGACCTGTACGAGTCCTATGTGGGCTCCATCCTGGCCACCTTTGCGCTGGGCGCCGTGGGCGGCTACGGCTGGAACGGCATGCTGCTGCCCCTGATGCTGGCCGTGTGCGGCATCATCTGCTCCATCATCGGCTCCTTCCTGGTCAAGACCGAGGAAAACGCCACCCAGCAGTCCCTGCTCAAGAGCCTGCGTACCGGCACCTATACCGCCGCTGTCCTGGCTGCCATCCTGGCCGCGCCTCTGACCTATTTCATCCTGGACGGTCACATGGGCGTGTATGTGGCCATCCTCTGCGGCCTGATCGGCGGCTGTGTTATCGGCTATTTCACCGAGTACTACACCTCCGATACCTATAAGCCCACCCAGGAGCTGGCTGCCGCGTCTGAGACCGGCTCCGCCACTATCATCATCGGCGGCATTTCCCTGGGTCTGAAGTCCACCATGACCTCCATCCTGGTGGTGGCCGTGGCTGTTCTGGTGAGCTATTTTGCCGCAGGCGGTTCCATTGAGATCGTGGACGCCACCGGCGCCTTTACCGAGGCCTTCAACCAGGGCCTGTACGGCATCGGCATTGCCGGCGTGGGCATGCTCTCCACCCTGGGCATCACCCTGGCTACCGATGCTTACGGCCCCGTGGCCGACAACGCCGGCGGCATCGCCGAGATGTCCGGCTTGCCTGAAGAGGTCCGGGAGCGCACCGACGCGCTGGACTCCCTGGGCAACACCACCGCTGCCACCGGCAAGGGTTTCGCCATTGGCTCCGCCTCTCTGACCGCTCTGGCTCTGCTGGTATCTTATGTGAATATCATCCAGGAAAATACCGACGAGATGCTGAACTTCACCCTGACCAGCCCCACGGTTCTGGTGGGTATGTTCGTGGGTGCCATGCTGACCTTCGTGTTCTCCGCCTTCACGATGAGCGCGGTGCAGAAGGCGGCTCAGTCCATCGTGATGGAAGTCCGCCGCCAGTTCAAGGAGATCGCCGGCATCATGGACTACAAGACCGATCCCGACTACGCTTCCTGCGTGTCTCTGTGCACCAAGGGCGCCCTGCATGAGATGGTGGTGCCCGCTCTGCTGGCTATCATCGTGCCTCTGCTCACCGGCCTGGTCCTGGGCCCCACCGGTGTGGTGGGTCTGCTGGGCGGCGTGTCTGTCACCGGCTTTGCCATGGCTGTGTTCATGTCCAACGCCGGCGGCGCCTGGGATAACGCCAAGAAGTATATCGAGTCCGGCCACCACGGCGGCAAGGGCTCTCCTTGCCACAAGGCTGCCGTTGTGGGCGACACCGTGGGCGATCCCTTCAAGGATACCGCCGGTCCGTCCCTGAACATTCTGATCAAGCTGTGCTCCACGGTCTCCATCGTGTTCTCCGGCCTGATCATTGCCTTCAACCTGATGAATCTGCTCTGAGAAGTACGGTAAAAGAGCCGCAGGCGCGTCATGCCTGCGGCTCTTTTTTGCGCCCGCAGGGCGGCAGGTGGCGGTCGGCGGCTCCCGCTCACCCGGTTTTTTTGAAGCGGCGGAGGATCTGGCACCGAGGGCCTGGGCGGGGAAGGGGAGCGCGCAGAGATGCGGGGCTCTAGCCTGCCCGGACCGCCGGGAGCGAAATAAGAGCGCAGAAAAAGGGCGCCCGCCTTTTGGCGGACGCCCTTGCCTTTTCTCAGTCCATGGGCTCGCCCATGGAGATCTGGTTGAACAGCCGCATCAGATCGTCGGGGGAGGTGGCGGCCTTTTCCTCGCCCGCCTTATCCAGCACCACCCGGCCCTGGCTCATCATCAGGATCCGGTCACCGTACTCGATGGCGTAACGGAGATTGTGGGTAACCATGATGGCGGTAAGCTTCTTTTCCGACACGATCCGGCCGGTGAGCTGCATGATGATCTCCGCGGTCTTGGGGTCCAGGGCGGCGGTGTGCTCGTCCAGGATCAGAAAGTTCAGGGGCGTCATGGTGGCCATCAGCAGGGCCACGGCCTGGCGCTGGCCGCCGGAGAGGGCGCCCATCTTGGTATGAAGCTTATCCTCCAGCCCCAGGCCCAGGGACCGGAGCTGCTCCCGGTAGTAGTCCGCCCGCTTTTTGTTCAGGGCAAAGGACAAGCCGAAGGAGCGGCCCTTGTTGTCCGCCAGGGACAGGTTCTCCAGCATGGTCAGGTTGGGGCAGGTGCCCATGGAGGGATTCTGATACACCCGGCCCATGGAGGCGTAGCGCCGGTAGTCCGGCAGACGCTGGATGCTCACCCCGTCCACCAGCACGTCGCCCCCCTCAATGGGGATGGAGCCGCAGATGATGTTGAGCATGGAGGTCTTTCCGCTGCCGTTGCTGCCCACCACGGAGATGAACTGCCCGTCTGGCACCGTCAGAAAGAAGTGTTCGAACAGGCGGCTTTCCGTGGCCTGGCCCTGATGATAGATCTTGGTAATGTCCCGAAGCTCAAGCATGGATAATCTCCTCTCCTTTCCGGCCGGAGAACACCAGCACCAGCAAAAACAGCACCGCCGTCACCAGCTTGAGCAGGTTGGCGGGCAGACCGGCGTTGATGGCCACCTGGATACAGATCTTATAAAGGATGCTGCCGAACACCACGGCAGTGGTGCCCTTGATGAAGGACAGCCGGCGGAACAGGGCGATGCCGATAATTACGGAGGCCAGGCCGTACACCACCTGGCCGGTGCCCATGGTGGCGGAGAAGCTGCGCTGCTCCTGGCAGACGATGCAGCCCGCCAGGGCCACCAGTGCGTTGGAGAGCATCAGGCCCAGAATTTTCATGTTGCCCATGTCCTTGGCCAGGGTAGTCACCAGGCTGGGGTTGTCGCCCACGGCCCGGAGCAGCAGGCCGGACTTGGTCTTCAGATACACGTCCAGAGCCAGCTTGATCACCACCACCAAAATCAGGGAAACCACCAGTTTGCGTACCATCAGGGTGCTGTCCCCCAGGAGGCCCATAATGGGGCCGGAGGAGAAGATGGTGTCCACGCTCCGGTCCACCGTCAGGTTGGACCCGGCGATCTGCAGGTTGATGGAGAACAGGGCCGTCTGGGTGATGATGCCCGCCAGCAGATTGCGCACATGGAGCCGGACGTGGATCAGTCCGGTAATCAGACCCGCCAGGGCACCCACGCCCAGGGCAATGGGCAGCGTCAGGAAGGGGTTGACGTCGTACTGGGTCAGCAGCACCGCCGTGACGGCGGCGCCCAGGGGAAAGCTGCCGTCCACCGACAGGTCGGGAAAATCCAGTATCGTATAAGTAATGTATACGCCAAAAGAAATCAGGGCGTAGATCAGACCCTGGGTACAGGTGCTGATCAGCAGATCCAGCATGGGAAAAACCTCCTTGTTATCATGGAAAACGCCCCGCATCCCTGGGGCCGGGCCCCGGGGATGCGAAGGGAAAGCGGCCTGCAGGGCCGAACGGCTCAGGAATTGGTCTCCACCTCAACGGCGGTCTGGGCCAGGTCGTCAGGCATGGTCAGGCCCATGGCGTCCATGACTTCGGAATTGACGTACAAGTCATAGCTCTCGATGATCTCATAGGGCAGCTCCTCACAGGTGGCCTCGCCCTTGAGTACCTTGGCGGCCATCAGGCCGGTCTGGACGCCCAGCTTCACATAGTCCAGTCCCGCGCCGGCCACACAGCCGGCCTTCATCTGCTCCACCTCGGAGCCGTAGACAGGGATGCCCGCCTCGGTGGTCTTTTCCAGAATGGCGCCCAGCACGCCCACCACGTTGTTGTCCGTCAGGTTGGACAGGCAGTCCACGCCCCGGGACAGCAGGGTATCCACGGCCTGGGTGACCTCTGCCTGGGAGGTGACGCCCACCGTCTCCAGGGTGAAGCCGTACTCGCTGGCCAGCTCTTCATACACGCCCACGGAGTAAACGGAGTTGGCCTCGCTGGTGGTGTAGATAATGCCGATGGTCTTGGCCCCGGGCTGCAGGGCCCGGATCAGCTGGAGCTGGCCCTCTACCGGCAGCACGTCGGAGGTGCCGGTGATGTTGCCGGAATCCAGATGGGCGCCCACGGGGTCGGTGATGGCGGTGAAGATCACGGGGATGTTCTTATCCTCCGATGCGGCATAGCAGGCGGTGGCGGAGTTGGTGGCAATCCCCACCATCAGATCCACGCCCTGGGCGGAGAAGCTGTCGGCGATCTGCCGGGCGGTGTTGTCATCAAAGCCGGCGTTATCGTAGATCACTTTCAAGTTCTCTCCGTCCACCAGACCGGCCTGCTCCAGCCCCTGGAGGAAGCCGATGTGGCAGTTGTCCAGGGAGGCATGCTCGCCGTACTGGCTGATGCCGATGGTATAGGCGGCCTCGCCGTCGCCGCTGCCGCTGCCGCCGTCAGTGTTGGAGCAGGCGGTCAGGGACAGGGCCATGGTCAGTGCCAGCAGGGTGCTGCAGAGGGATTTCATGTGTTTCATGGTCGATTCTCCTTTATCAATCATCGTTTCTCGGTTTTTATGGGGGGGAGTTCCGGCCCGGGCCGGGAAGTGCTGGGGCGCCATCGTCTGCGCGGCAGGTTCATGGTCGTGTCCTCCTTTTGAGACATTCGGATAAAAAGAAAAGCCCTGCCCCAAATCTGGGACAAGACTAAAATCCTGCGGTACCACCCAAGTTGATGCCAAGCATCCGCTCTGTCACATACAAGCATATGTGCCGACTGGATAACGGGTTCGGATCCCGGCAGGTGCTACTTGCCTTGCGGCTTTGGGCTGCCCTCACAAGTCCATTCATCACCAAGGTCTCTGCCGCAATCCCACCGCCTGCGGCTCTCTGAAAGGTTGCCTGTGTGACTACTCCTCTTGCTCAAAGGTTTAAATTATGGATTTGTCTGCATTATATGCGCCTTCTTCGGCGCTGTCAACCGTAATTTTTCACAAATCTGCCGCCCTGGCCCGGGGAACCGGGGCGGCAGGATCCAGAAAGCGGGGCGTTTTTTAGTTCGGCAAGGTGCCGCCGCTGCCGGTCTTCTTCAGCTCCCGGCCCTGAAGGCCGTCCAGCTCATAGTCCTGGAGCTGGTTGCGCTGCAGGGCCTGCTTGAGCTTGCGCGGCACCAGCAGAATCAGCATCAACGCAAAAATCCGCCACGCCGTTGCGGGCATATTTTGGCGGGTTGGCAAAAAGGGAAGACTGGGAAAAACGCTTCATTGACTTTCCTGCAAGAGCGTGCTACACTGGCAAAGTATTTTGAAGCGCTCAGATGGCGGCGGGAAAGCGGCAGCAAGCGCACCAGGCACAGCCGGACACACAATTAAGAAGGCGACAACACCGCGGATCGCAGCTGAGAGCCCTCCCCCATGGGCTTTTCGCCGCAAAAAGGATCCGGCGGTGCTTTTTATTTTTTCCAGGGCGGCGCAGGGGCGTTTTCCTGGGAAAGAATAAACGGCAGAACACCGGCGCGAAGGAAACAACGACCGTCTCCCGGCGAAAGGCCGCCGGAGAGGCGATAGAAAAGGGGAGAGCAGTATGGCAACAAAATTTGTATTCGTCACCGGCGGCGTGGTCTCCGGCTTGGGCAAGGGGATCTGTGCGGCATCCCTGGGCCGGCTTTTAAAGCAGCGGGGGCTGAGCGTGCGCAACCAGAAATTTGACCCGTATATTAATGTGGACCCGGGGACCATGAGCCCCTTCCAGCACGGGGAGGTCTTTGTCACGGACGACGGGGCGGAGACGGACCTGGACCTGGGCCATTATGAGCGCTTTGTGGATGAAAACCTTTCGGGAAACTCATCCGTCTCCTCGGGCAAGATCTGGTGGAGCGTACTCAACCGGGAACGGCGGGGTGACTATCTGGGGGCCACGGTGCAGATCATCCCCCACATCACCAACGAGATCAAAAGCCGCATCTATTCCATGGAGGCCCCGGATGTGGACGTGGTGATCTCTGAGATCGGCGGTACCGTGGGCGATATCGAGAGCCAGCCCTTTCTGGAAGCCATCCGCCAGGTGGCGGCGGAGCGGGGCCGGGAGAACGTGCTGTTCATCCACGTGTCCCTGATCGTCCAGATCCCCGGCTCCGGAGAGCTGAAGTCCAAGCCCACCCAGCACTCGGTGAAGGAGCTTTTGAGCCTGGGCATCCAGCCGGATGTGCTGGTGTGCCGCTGCAACGCGCCTCTTACCGAGGACATCCGCCGCAAGATTGCCCTGTTCTGCAATGTGGAGCCGGAGAGCGTCATTCAAAACAGCACCGCCGAGACCCTCTACGAGGTGCCGCTGCTCATGGCCCGGGAGGGGTTGGATGCGGTGGTGTGCCGCAAGCTGGGCCTGCAGACGGCACCCCTGGACCTGACGGAGTGGAGCGCCCTGGTCCGCCGGATCAAGGGGGCGGACAAGACCGTGGAGATCGCCTTGGTGGGGAAATACACCCAGCTCCATGATGCATACCTCTCTGTGGTGGAGTCCCTGGCCCATGCCGGCGCCGCCAACGGCGCGGTGGTGGAGATCCGCTGGGTGGATTCGGAAACGCTGAGCGCCCAGAATGCGGCGGAGAAGCTCCGGGGCGTCCAGGGGGTGCTGGTGCCGGGCGGCTTCGGCGACCGGGGTATCGAGGGGATGATTGCCGCCGTGGCCTACGCCCGGGAAAACGCCATCCCCTATTTCGGCATCTGCCTGGGTATGCAGATGGCGGTGATTGAGTTCGCCCGCCACGTGGCGGGCATGGCGGACGCCAACTCCACCGAGTTTTCGGAGAAGACCGCCCACCCGGTGATCGCCCTGATGCCCGACCAGGTGAACGTGACGGACAAGGGCGGGACCATGCGCCTGGGCAAATATCCCTGCATCCTGCTGGAGGGCGGCCGCTCCCGGGCGCTGTACGGCACGGCGGAGATCTCCGAGCGCCACCGCCACCGCTTTGAATTCAACAACGACTTCCGGGAGGAGCTGCAGCGCCGGGGCCTGGTGCTGGCGGGCCTGTCCCCCAACGGCAAACTGGTGGAGATCGTGGAGCTGCCGGACCACCCCTGGTTTGTGGGCGTGCAGTTCCATCCGGAGTTCAAAAGTCGGCCCGACCGGCCCCATCCCTTGTTCTGCGGTTTCGTGAAGGCGGCCGTGGAGCGGGGCCAGCGCTGACAGGAAGGAGTAGATTACCATGAATCATTTTGACCGGATCGCGGCCCAGCTGGAGGCAGAGGGCCTGGACGCCATGCTCCTCACCGGGGAGGCCAACCGCTTTTACGCCAGCGGCTTTCATTCCACCGGCGGAGACGGCGTGGCCCTGGTGACGCGAAAGGGAAACTTTTACCTGACGGACTTCCGCTATACCGAGGCGGCGGGCCGGGTCATCCAGAATGCCCGGCTGCTGGAGATCGGCTCCGGCCGGGGCTACGCCGCTCTGCTCCGGGAGCTGGTGGAGGAGCAGGGTATCGCCCGCCTGGGCTTTGAGGAACAGGCCATGAGCGTGGGGGAGTACCGGGGCTATGCCAAGGCCCTGCCCTGCGAGCTGGTGCCGGCCTCGGCCCTGCTTCACAGCCTGCGCCAGAGCAAGGATGCCCAGGAGCTGGCGCGGCTGGAGCGGGCCCAGCGCATCGCGGAGACGGCCCTGGAGCAGATTTTGAAAGAGATTCGCCCCGGCGTCACCGAGCGGGAGATCGCCGCCCGACTCCAGTATCTCATGCTCTCCCAGGGGGCAGAGAAGATGTCCTTTGACCCCATCGTGGTCTCCGGCCCCAACGGCAGCCTGCCCCACGGCGTGCCGGGGGAGCGGAAGATCCAAAGCGGGGAGTTCGTCACCATGGACTTCGGCTGCGTGGCGGAGGGCTACTGCTCCGACATGACCCGGACGGTGGCGGTGGGCGCCGTGAGCGACGAGATGGGCCAGGTGTACCAAACCGTGCTGACAGCCCAGCTGGCGGGTATTCAGATTGCCCGGGCGGGGATCAGCGGCAAGGCGGTGGACGGC
>JAHHSB010000052.1 GCA_020025415.1 Oscillibacter sp.
AGCGCTCTGTCTCTGCGGCCTGCTCCGGGGATACCGGTTCGGGCTCCCTGCCCGGAGCCAGCAGCGCCTCCAGGGCCCTGGCAAATTCCCCCAGTCCCATGGGCCGGGGGAGATAATCAGCGATATTCCCCACCCGGCAGATGGCCGAGGGGGTGCCCCGGCTGTCCACGGCAGGGTTTTTCCCCTCATGGGTCAGCTGCTCCAGCAGAGTAAGATCGCTGGAAAACAGCAGTGTCCCATGGTGGAGCAGCCGCCCGCCGGCGGAGCGCTGGGCGCTGCCGGAGATCTTCTTCCCGTCCACGGCGATGTCGCACACCCGATCGAAGCAGGCCGGGACTCCCAACTGGTTCAGCGCGGCAATCACCGGCTCCATGCAGCTGCGGTAATCCCGTCCCGCCACCCCGGGCAGCAGGAGGCTGTAGTTCAGGTTTCCGGCGTCGTGGTACACGGTGCCGCCCCCAGAGATCCGGCGCAGCACCGGGATCCCCAGGCGCCGCAGCGCGGGCACGGACAGTTCCCGGCAGATGTTCTGGTAGCTACCCACCACCGCCGCCGGGTCATTGCACCATATCAGCAGCGCCGGCTCATCTCCCAGCGTGCTGAAGGCCAGCTCCTCAAAGGCCAGGTTGTAAAACGGGTCCCGAGACCCGGTATGCAGCAAGCGCATGCTCCGCCTTCTTCCTTTCCTGCCCGGCCTTACAGCCAGATGGCAAAAAGCTTCAGGATCCCGGCGATCACCCGCCGGTGCCAGGGACGGCGGCGCCACTCCTCCAGGGTATAGGGGCGGCTTTGCTCCATGACCTTCTCCAGATCCGCCTGCAGCTCCGCCACCGCGGGGGAATAGTACAGCAGCTCGCCGCACTCGTAGTGGAGCTGGAAGGTGCGGTAGTCCATGTTGGTGCTGCCCACCAGGGCCGCCTCCCCGTCCACCAGGACGCTTTTGGCGTGAAGAAAGCCGGGGGTATACTTGTAGATCCGCACACCGTTTTTCAGCAGCTCGCCCCAATAGGTCTCCGCCACCAGGTAGGCGTACTTCTTATCCGGCACCGCTGGCACCAGCAGCCGCACGTCCACCCCGCACTGGGCGGCGATGCACAGGGATTTCTGCATGGCCTCCTCCACAGCGTAGTAGGGCGTGGTGATATACACCTGGCGCCGGGCGGCAGAGATCAGCAGGTGATAGCTGTCCTCAATGGGGTTGTCCGGATTGTTCAGGGGACCGTCAGCCAGGGTCTGGCACCAGCCCTGACCAGCAAAGCTCTGCCGGGGGCGGTAGTAATCGTCCTCGTTGGGCATGGTCCGGCCCATCATCTTCCACATCTGGATAAACAGCGCCGCCAGACCCCAGGCGCCCTCCCCCTCCAGGCGGACGCCGGTATCCTTCCAGTAGCCGAAGCGCTCCACCAGGTTGGCGTACTCGTCGCCCACGTTGATGCCGCCGGTATAGGCCCACTGCCCGTCGATGACGGTGATCTTCCGGTGGTCCCGGTAGTTGAAGTAGATGCGATTGACATAGCGGTGGACGGGATTGAACACCGCCACCTCGATCCCCGCATCCTGCATGGCCAGGAGCGTGGCGTCGGACAGGCGGGTGATGTTGCCGAAATCGTCAAAGATCACCTTGACCTCCACCCCGGCGGCGGCCCGCTCCCGCAGGATCCGGAAGATCCGATCCCAGATCTCGCCCTCGGCCAGGATATAGTACTCCATGAAGATATAGGTTTCCGCCCGGCGCAGATGGTCCATCAGGTCCTGGAAAAAGTCGGCCCCCTCCGGCAGGTAGCAGGCATCGGTGTCCCGGTAGAGCAAAAAGCCCTGGTTATGGAGGTAGGAAGCCAGCAGGGCCAGGTTGTCGTTTTCCCGGCGCAGGGCACGGATGTTGTCCCGGCTGCGCTCCCTGGCCGGCTGCCGCTCCAGGGGTGGGGGCACCCGCCGCATGCTCAGGGTCTTGGCCTGCCGGGTCCCACCCCAGAAGTAGAACAGGATCAGTCCCGCCACGGGAAAGAGCAGCAGCAGACTCATCCAGCTGAATTTATAGGAGGGGCTTCCGCTGCGGTTATAAATCCACAGAGCCATCACCGCGCCCAAGGCCATCAGCGCGCCGTAGACGAACGAGGCCTTGGCATGAATGTATTCCGTCAGCAGCAGCGTCAGAACAATCTGCGCCAGCACCAGCACTGCGCACAGCGTGATGCGGACGACGGCGGAGATTCTCCGTTCGGTTTTCTGTTTGATCTTGAGTCCTTTGGGCACAGGTTTCTCCTTTCTTTTTCCTCTCGGGACCCGCGTCCCGGAAAAGCCGACAGCCCCACCGTATTGCTGCGGCGGGGCTGCCCGGGGGATCAGCGGCTGTTGTGCAGCAGATCCTGCTTGATGTCCCAGAGCTTCTGGGACAGATCCACATAGTAGGTATGGGGATTGTCAAATCGCTTGACCTCGTCCCAGAGGGTCTCCACCTGGGCGGCACAGTAGGCCCGGATCTCCTGCAGGCTGGGCTTTTCATACACCAGCTTGCCCCCCAGGAACACGGGCACCTGCAGCTCCCGGGCGGCAAAGCCCGTCAGGGTCTTGCGCTTCCAGGTGGCCTCCGGGTCAAAAATCTCCAGCGGGCGGGTATCGTCCACCGTCTCGTCATGGAGGCACAGGTAATCCGCCTCCGCCTTCCCCGTCTCCCGGTCATAGAGGCGGTAGATCTTTTTAAAGTGGGGGTTGGTGATCTTCTCCACATTCTCGCTGATCTTGATCTTGGGGACGATGTTCCCCTCTGCGTCCTCCACCGCCGCCAGCTTGTACACCCCGCCGAACACCGGCTCGCTCCGGGCGGTGATGAGCCGCTCGCCCACGCCGAACAGGTCGATCTGTGCGTCCTGGAGCAGCAGGTCCTGGATAATATACTCATCCAAAGAGTTGGACACGGAGATCTGGCACTCCGGCCAGCCCGCCTCGTCCAGCATCTTCCGGGCCTTGCGGGTCAGATAGGCGATGTCCCCCGAATCCAGGCGGATGCCGCACTTGGTAATGCCCTTGGGCCGCAGCACGTCGTTGAAGGCGCGGATAGCGTCAGGCACGCCGGATTTGAGGGTGTTATAGGTATCCACCAGCAAAACAGCGTTGGTGGGATAGACCTCGCAGTAGGTGCGGAAGGCCTCATACTGGCTGTCGAACATCTGGACCCAGGAGTGGGCCATGGTGCCCCCGGCGGGCACGCCGTAGAGCTGGTCGGACACCGTGCAGGCGGTGCCGCCGCAGCCGCCGATATAGGCGGCCCGGGCGCCGGTGACGGCACCGTCCACGCCCTGGGCCCGGCGGGATCCAAACTCCAGCACCGTCCGCCCCCGGGCGGCCCGGGTGACCCGGTTGGCCTTGGTGGCGATCAGGCTCTGGTGGTTGATTGTCAGCAGGGTGAACGTCTCAATCAGCTGGGCCTGGATAGCCGGGGCCCGGACGGTAACCATCGGCTCCCGGGGGAAAACGGGCGTCCCCTCGGGAATGGCCCAGATGTCCCCGGTAAAGCGGAAGTGACGCAGGTAGTCCAAAAACGCCTCGTCAAAGAGCTTGCGCCCCCGGAGATAGGCGATGTCCTCCTCGGTAAAATGCAGATTCTGGATATAGTCGATCAGCTGCTCCAGCCCCGCGGCAATGGCAAAGCCCCCCTGGTCCGGGACCTGACGGAAAAACACGTCAAAATAGGTGATGCGGTCCATCATGCCGGCGGCGAAATAGCCGTTGCCCATGGTCAGCTCATAAAAGTCGCACAGCATGCTCAGGTTGAGTTTTTCTTCTGTCTTCATTTGTTTCCTCCACTGGGGCAGCGCCCCAAAGCGTTTTACAGATTGTGTTTATTATATGCTCCGGCAGCCAAGAAAGCAATCACTTTTGTCGGATTTTCTCTCCCGGTGCGGGTTTTGATTGACTTTCGGCCCAGCTTCTCCTATGATGAAAAAAGATGCCGCGCCGGGAAGGGCGCCTGCCCTTGCAGGCTGCCCGCCGTTGCGGAGCCCGGGCGGAGGCTTCGTTCCTCCCCCGGAGCCTGAAAAAGGCCGCCGGGCCGGCGGCCGAAAGGAACAGCTATGGGCATTCTGCTTGGCATTGACATTGGCGGCTCCACCACCAAGATCGTGGGCCTGCGGGAGGATGGGACCCTTTTGTCCCACCTGCGGGTAAAAGCCGAAGATCAGCTCACCTCCCTTTACGGGGCGCTGGGCAATTACCTTTCCACCAACCATCTCTCCCTTCAGGACGTGGTGCGGGTGGTGCTCACCGGGGTGGGGGCCTCGTTCGTGGACGACTCCATCTACGGTCTGCCCACTCAGAAGGTCAGCGAGTTTTCCGCCTGCGGCACGGGAGGGCTGGCCCTCACCGGGCTGGACTCCGGCGTAGTGGTCTCCATGGGAACAGGCACGGCCTTCCTCTGGGCCGGAGCGGATGGTCAGGTTCGGCACCTGTGCGGCAGCGGCGTGGGCGGCGGCACCCTGCGGGGACTGTGCCGCAAGCTGGCCGGGGTGGAGCATTTTCATCAGTTTCAAAAGCTCTCCTCCCAGGGGAATCTGAGCCAGACCGACTTGCAGATCCGGGACATCTCCCGGGATGCCGGCGGCTCCCTGGACCCGGAGATGACCGCCGCCAACTTCGGCAATCTGGCAGAGGATGCCACGCCCGCCGATCTGGCCGCCGGCACGGTGAACATGGTGCTTCAGTCCATCGGCATCATGACCATTCTGGCCTGCTCCAGCTGCAAAACGGACACGGCGGTGCTCACCGGCTCCCTGGCCACACTGCCCCAGACCGCCCAGCTGGCCAAGGATTTCCACCGGCTCTACGGCGTACACTTTCTGGTGCCCAAGGAGGCAGTGTACGCCACCGCCATCGGCGCGGCCCTGTACAGCATGAAAGGAGGCTGGCAGAGCCATGACGAAGTTTGAGCTGTTTTTACTGGCGATGGTCTGCCTGGTCCCCCTGTGCATGATCATCTTCGGCTACATCTTCTCCAACCGCCCGCCCAAAAAGGTGGGCAGCGGCCTGGGCTACCGGACTACCATGTCCTCCCTCAACGAAGAAACCTGGCGCTTTGCCCATCAGTACTTCGGCAAGAGCTGGTTCTCCCTGGGTTGGCTGACCCTGGTGCTGACGGTGGGGGCCATGTGGCTCAACTCCAAGCAGGACCCGGACTGGCTGGGTGAGTATGCCCAGATCCTGCTGATGATCCAGATCCTCCCCTTCTTTGTCCCCATCTTCCTCACCGAGTATGCCTTGCGGAAGAATTTCTATAAGGACGGCCGGCGGAAAAAGGGCACCTCCGGCAGCAATTCCTCCCGCAAGCTCAAGCGGCGCTGAGGCGCGGAGCAACGAAAAAAGCGGACCGGCAAAAGCCGGTCCGCTTTTGATTTCCAGAAACAAGGCGGGCGATTACTCGCCGTCTTCCTCCTCTTTTTCCTCTTCCTCCATGTCGGAGAGATCAAACTCCAGCTTCTCGCCGCAGTTGGGGCAAATCACTTCCCCGTCGTTGAGAATGGACTCATCAAAATAAATGGTCTCTTCACAGCTGGGGCAGGTCGTGGCGTAACAGTCCTCATCGTCCTCGTCGTCGTCATACTCCTCGTCGTCCTCGCCGTAGACCAGATCCTCCACGTCCTCCAGGTCGTCGCTGACGGCGTCCAGGCCCTCGCTCAGCTCCAGGTGGCAGTCCTTCAGATCCTCGATCTCCAGAGCCATGTCGTCCAGCACGTCGATGATGGCCGTCAGGATCTTGCCCTCCCGGCTCTGAGTGTCCAGCGCCAGCCCGTCAGCCAGGCCCTTAAGATACGCAACCTTTTCCGTAATTTCCATAGCAGTGGCTCCTTTCCTGTCCTTTCCAGTCATTTCGCTCATCGCTCTATGTGAGACAGTCTCCTCCCCGACGGGAGGCGCTGTCTGAAAAAGGGGGGGATTGGCTCCCCCCTTTTTTACACTCAGTTCTTGCTCCGGCCCATATATTCGCCGGTGCGGGTATCCACCTGGATCTTCTCACCCTCATTGATGAAGATGGGCACCTGCACCACGGCACCGGTCTCCAGCGTGGCGGGCTTGGTCACGTTGGTGGCGGTGTCGCCCCGGACGCCGGGCTCGGTCTCGGTGACCTCCAGATCCATGAAGTTCGGTACTTCCACAGTAAACACGCTGCCCTTGTAGCTGACCAGCTTGCAGGGGGTGTTCTCCTTCATGAAGCGGAAGGCATCGCCCAGCACGTCCTGGTTCAGCGGGGTCATGTCATAGGTCTCGGGATCCATGAAGTAGTACAGGTTGCCGTCGTTATAGCTGTACTCGGCATCCTTGCGCTCCACAGCCACCTGCTCGAACTTGGCGGTGGGGTTGAACGCCTCCTCACGGACGGCGCCGGACATCACGTTCTTATACTTGGTACGCACGAACGCGGCGCCCTTGCCGGGCTTGACGTGCTGGAAGTCCACCACCAGCATGGGCTTACCGTCCATCTCGAAAATCATACCCTTGCGGAAATCACCCGCAGTAATCGTAGGCATCTTGTTATCCTCCTTCAAATCTTCTGAGAAAACGACCCTCAGGAGGACATTTTCCCCGTTGTTAAAAAATTATGCGTAAAATTAACCGTAGATATTTTATACCCTATACGGTCCGATTGCAAGGGGGTTTTTGAAAAGTCCCCCATCTTTTCCCTTTTCCAGGCAAAATCACGCCCCACCCCAGCCCTTACAGGCCGATCCGGCGGCGGCAGCAGGCCTTGAACGGCGCCTGCAGGGCATGGAGCACCTTCTGCCAGGCAGTGACCGCGCCCCCCAGGGGCTCCACCATCAGTGAGAGGACCCCCGCCCGCCGGGCAGCCAGCACGTCGGTGAGCAGCTTGTCCCCCAGCATGGCCGTCTCCTCCGGCGCGGCGCCGGAAAGCTCCATCGCGGACAGCAAGCCCCGGGGGCTGGGCTTGCCTGCGCGGCCCTGGAAATCGATGCCCAGGTCCCCGCAAAATTCCGTCACCCGGTGTCCGGATCGGTTGTTGGACACGATCATCACCGTGATCCCCGCCGCCTGAAGCTCCCCGATCCACGCCCGCAGGGCCTCATCCGGCCGGGCCACCGACTTGGGAGCCAGGGTAAAATCCAGGTCGCTGAGCAGCAGCCGCACCCCCAGCTCCTCCAGCCGCAGGGCCGTGAACTGATCGTAGCGGGCGGCCAGCAGATCCGGCACCAAAGAACATCGCATATCTGAGTCTCCTTCATCATAAGCATAAGGCGAGTATACCAGCTTTTACTGACTTTCACAAGGGGGCGCAAGGCTTTGCAGATCGTTCTTTCCGTTACTCCCCAGCAGCTGCGGGACGCGCTCCGCTACCGCTGCACGCCGGCCCATGTGGCCTACCGCATCGGGGCGGACTCCGGCCTGCTGCGGGGGAATCTCCTCCTCCAAAGCCGGGGCGGGCTGCTGTCACTGAGCGATTGGGAGGCACCGGAGATCGAGCAGCCGGAGCGCCTGGCCGCCGCCGTGGTCCAAGAGTGCCTGCACCAGGGCTACGACGGCGCAGTGCTGGATTTCGAGGACCGGCCCCGGCCCGACCGGCGGGCCTTTGTCCGGGTGTTGGCGGAGCGGATGCAGAAAAACCGGCGCCAGCTCTTTGTACCCGATCCCTACGCCGGAGCCGGGCAGGAGGTCATTCCCCTGCTCAACACTGCCCTTTCCGGCGGGAGCTACGTCCAGTATCTGCGGGAAAAGCGGAACGCCTACCCCCGCCAGCCGGCCCTGGATGTCCAGCGCCTGGCCATGGACTTTACCCTGCCCGAACCCCGGGGCGAGGGCCAGCCCCTGACGCTGGAGGAGCTCTCCGCCCTGATGGAGCAGGAACAGCCGGCGGTGTTTTTCTCCCCGGAGCTGTGCGCCCGGTACTTCACCTTTTCCCAAGGCGGGCGCACCCACTTCGTCCTCTTCGACGACGCGGGCACCATCGCCCAGAAGCTGCGCCTGGCAGAGGCCCAGGGCTACCGCACCGCCTTTCTCATGTATCCGGAGGTGCGGGATCTGCTGCCCCGGCTGCTGCCGGCAGAATAAAAGACCGGGGCGGCCCCTGCCTGGGCCCTGCCCAAGGGCCGCCCCGGCCGGGCAGAAAAAAAGCACCGCGGCATAAACCGCGGTGCTTTTTCGAGATCAATAAAATCTCTTGTTCTTGTTCTTGCGAGCGGCCTCGGACTTCTTGCGGCGCTTCACGCTGGGGCTCTCGTAGTGTTCTCTTCTGCGAACCTCCGCGATGACGCCCGCCTTGGCGCAGCTGCGCTTAAAGCGCTTGAGCGCGCTGTCGATGGACTCGCCGTCCTTTACATGAATCTCAGACATCTATATATCCCTCCCTCCGAGGTATCCGGCTCAAATCCTGGATACTTTAAGGGCCATACACATGGCTTAACATATTTATTATATAGATTCTCTGATGCATTGTCAAGTGGAATCTTGAAAATGAATTTGCTTCTATCTGGCAGCTCTGGAAGCTGCCCGCTGGGATAAAACACTTGCAAGCGCCGCCGCGCGTAATTTCCCTTACTGAGGCTTCACGATCAGATTGACCAACCGGTTCTTGACCAGAATGGTCTTGACGATCTGCATGCCCTCGGTGGCCTTCTGGACCTTATCCACCTGCATGGCAGCAGCCACCACGGCCTCCTGCTCGCTGTCGGCGGGCACAGTGACAGTGCCCTTGAGCTTGCCGTTGACCTGGACGGCCATCTCCACGGTGG
>JAHHSB010000053.1 GCA_020025415.1 Oscillibacter sp.
CGGCGAGAGCCATGTGATCCGGGCGGCGGACCAGGTGGGCCGGGCGGGCTACAGCCCCTATGAGGGCTTTGCGACCGTCGGCAGCATCCGCCAGGTCTATCTCCGGGGCACCCTGGCCGTGGAGCGGGGAAAGATTCTCCTCACCGCCCCCGGCGGGCGCTATCTGGCCCGGGGGAAAAACAGCCTGTAACTCCCTTGCGTCGAGCAGGGCGGGACGGCCCGAACGCCGCCCCGCCCTGTTTTGCCCCTGTTTGCATAAAAAACGGGCGGCCCAAAAGGCCGCCCGCCGCTGCTCAGTCAGACTCGGACCACTCCACGGAAGTGATCACGCCGTTGCTGAACTCGATATATTCGCTCTTGAGGATATAATCGGTCTTGCCGATGCGCACCTCCTGATCGCCCACCTTGGTGGTCATCACCTCGCCGGCAGCAGTCTCGGTGGTGGCGGTGAAAATCAGCGTCACATGCTCGGGGTCCTCCACCCATACGCCGGTGCTGTCCAGAACGTAATAGGCCTCTTTCTTCACCGACTCGATCTGGCCGCCCACCAGGGCGCCGGAAGCCATCAGCGGAGAGGGCAGATGGGCCTGACAGCTCTCATACAGCTCCGCGGGCACCCCCTCGCACTTGACCTGATAGGTCACGGTCACCATACCGGCGTTGTCACCCCCGGTACCGCCGCCGCGGCCCAGCAGCTTGTAGGCCACAAAGGCTACCGCCAGCACGATGATCACCACGGCGATCACGTCGATCACATTCACTTTGCGCTTTTTCTGTTCCATAGTCAATAATCCTCCGTAAACAGGGGGCCGCCGTCCCCGGCGCCCCGCCTTGACCTGATACAGGTTCCATTGTATAATATTTTTTTAGATTCTACAAGAGCGAATTCCGCTCTGCACCGCCGGGGGCCGGAGACGGCCCCTTTTGGGCGGGAGGAGGAGTTTCATGAACGTCATTCACCTCATCAGCGGCGGCGACTCCGGCGGCGCCAAAACCCATGTGCTCAGCCTGCTCCAGCGGCTCAACCAGGTGGGCCGGGCCCAGCTGGTCTGCTTCCGTGACGGCCCCTTTGCCGACGAGGCCCGGGAGCTGGGCATCCCCACGGAGATCATGGGGGGCAACAACATTCCCCGGCTGTGCCGCCGGTTGAAAGCCTATATGGCCCAGGAGGGGTTTGAGCTGATCCACTGCCACGGGTCCCGGGCCAATATGGTGGGCGCGCTGCTGCGCCGGTCCACAGGGCTGCCAGTGGTGTCCACCGTCCACAGCGACTACCGGCTGGACTACATGGGCCGGCCCTTCAGCCGCCTGACCTTCGGCAGCATCAACGCCTGGGCCCTGCGGAACGTGGACTACCGCATCGGCGTGTCCGATGCCATGGTGGACCTTCTGATCTCCCGGGGCTTCCCCCCCGACCGCTTTTTCACCATCTATAACGGCATTGACTTCACCCCCGCCCCGGACCAGGGGTCCCGGCTGCCCTTCCTGCGGCAGCTGGGACTGCAGGCGGATGAGGACAGTGTGGTGGTAGGCATTGCCGCCCGGCTCAACCCGGTCAAGGATATCGCCACGCTCATCCGGGGCTTTGCCGCCGCGGCGGCGGAGTGCCCCCGGCTGCGCCTGGTGATCGCCGGCGAGGGCAAGGAGCGGGAGCGGCTGGAAGCCCTGACAGCGGAGCTGGGCATTGAAGAGCGGGTGTGCTTTGCAGGCTGGATCAGCACCGCCCAGATGGACCGCTTTTACGCAGCTCTGGACGTCAACGCGCTCACCAGCGTGTCGGAGACCTTCCCCTACGCCCTGACGGAGGGGGCCCGCTTTCACCTGGCCACCGTGTCCACCGCCGTGGGCGGAATTCCCCACCTGATCGACAACGGGGTCAACGGTTTCCTCTTCTCCCCCGGGGATCATCAGGCCCTGGGCCGCTGCCTGGCCCGCCTGGGCACGGATGACCAGCTGCGCCGAGAGATGGGGGAAAAGCTCTATGCCAAGGCCTCCACCCAGTTTTCCATTCAGCGCACCGTGGACACCCAGCTGGAGATCTACCGCCAGATCCTCCGCCGCCACAACCGGCCCAGGAGGCAGCGGGACGGCGTGGTGATCTGCGGGGCCTACGGCCGGGGCAATGCCGGCGACGACGCCATTTTGGAGGCCATCTTGCAGGAGATGCGCTCCATCGACCCGGACATGCCCCTGACAGTGCTGAGCAAGGACCCCAAAAACACCCGCCTGACCTATCGGGTGCGGGCGATCCACCGCTCCAACCTGCCGGCCTGGATGGCGGCCATGGGCCGCTCCCAGCTCTATATCAACGGCGGCGGCAGCCTGATCCAGGACGTGACCTCCCGCCGTTCCCTGTGGTACTACCTGCACAATATCGAAACCGCCAAGCGCCTGGGCTGCCGGGTGCAGATGTACGGCTGCGGCATCGGCCCCATCACCCGGGACAGCCACCGCCGCATGGCCGCCAAGGCTCTCAACCGCTCGGTGGACGTAATCACCCTGCGGGAGCCCAACTCCCTGCGGGAGCTGGAGGAAATGGGGGTGACGAAGCCCCGCATCCTTCTGACCGCCGACCCGGCCCTGGGCCTGTCCCCCGCGCCGGATGAGGTGGTGGACAGCCTGCTGCTCCAGGCGGGGATCCCGCCCCATGGCAAGTATATCTGCTTTGCGCTGCGCCGCTGGCCGGGCTTTGATGAGCGGGCGGAGCTGTTCGGCAAGGCGGCGGACTACGCCTGGCGCCGCTACGGCCTGACACCGGTGTTCCTAGCGGTGGAAAACCGGCAGGACCCCCTGGCGGGCCGCCTGGCCGCCCGGAAGATGGAGGCGCCCCACTACTTCCTAGACAATGCTGGGGACGCGGGGAAAATCATCGGGGCACTGGCCCGGATGGATCTGGTGGTCTCCATGCGCCTGCACGCCCTGATCTTCGCCGCCGGCCGGGGGATGCCCCTGGTGGGCGTGGTGTACGATCCCAAGGTCTCCGCCTTTTTGCGCTACATCGGCAAGGAGCTGTTTGCAGAGCTGAGCGATCTGACCCTGGAAAATCTTACGGAGATGATCGACCGGGCCGCCGCCGAGATGTCCCGCTCCGGCGAGGAGCAGACCGCCGCGGTGGAGCGGCTGCGGAATCTGGAGCAGCAGAATGTGGAGCAGGCCCGGATGCTGCTGAACCTGTAAGGCGGCAGTTTGCATATTCTTTTTTCTAACATGACGGCGCGGCCGGAGAGGGAGCTGTTCCCTTCCCGGCCGCGCCGTTTTGTTGTTTGCCGATTCAGCTTTCCGCGCTCTCCACCATGGGCTCTCCACTGCAAAGGCTGCGCTGCACGACGATGGTGTTGAGGGTGTCCGCCAGCTGGGTCAACAGCGCCGCCGCCAGCGTCAGCTCATCGTCGCTCATCTGGGCGGACATGGCCGCCGCCAGCGCATGGACCGCGGAACTCAATGCCACCGGGTCCGCCCCGGAAAAGCAGCCCGCCATGGCATCACCCCCTCCTCCAGTCTATGCCGGAGGAGAAGGAAAGCTGCTAGTCCCCGGACTTTTCCCTATCCAGGGAGCCCTGGTCACGGGGGCTGTCCGGGTGGATCTGCCCGGCGTGATGGTGGTTGGTGTGAACGTTGATATACTGGGCCTTGAGCTTGGAGTAGAGAATGGTCTGGCTGGAGTAAAGGCCGTTATAGCCGCTGAGCATATTGCTCAGCCCGCAGCCCAGGGCATAGGCCAGCAGCCCCTCCGCTCCGAATAACTCCACCGCCAGGAACACAGGGGCCATCGGGCAGTTCACCGCCCCGCAGAACACGCTCACCAGCCCCACGGCGGCGCCGAAGCCCGCCGGCAGCCCCAGCAGCGGGGCGGCCACGCAGCCGAAGGTGGCCCCCACGAAAAACGAGGGCACCACCTCGCCGCCCTTAAACCCCACGCCCAGGGTCACGGCGGTGAACAGAAGCTTGAGCAAAAAGGCCTCCGGCCGGGCGGAGCCCTGCTCCACCGCAGCGGTGATGATATTCATGCCCGCGCCGTTATAGTCGGTGCCGAAGATCAGCGTCAGGGCGATGATGACCGCACCCCCCGCCGCAATGCGGAGCCAGGGGTTGGGCAGCACGCGGTGCAGCCCATGCTCCACCGCGTGCATGCCCCGGCAAAACAGCACCGACACCAGGGCGCACAGCACCGCCAGACCCGCCACCCGCACCAGCGTCAGGGCCGTCAGCTCCGGCACGGTCACAGCAAAGCGGGTGGGCTCCACTCCCAGTTCCAAAGACACAAAAAAAGCCGCCAGAGCCGAGAGCAGACAGGGCACCAGGGCCGCGTCATAGATCTGGCCCACGCTGATGACCATCACGGCAAACACCGCCGCCGTCATGGGCGCGCCGAACAGGGCGGCGAAAAAGGCCGCCATGCCGCACAGCACCGCCGTGCGGCTGTCCCGCCCGTCCAGCTGGAGCAGCCGGGCGGCCTGGGCCCCCACGTCGCCGCCCATCTGCAGCGCCGCCCCCTCCCGTCCGGCGGAGCCGCCGCACAGGTGGGTGAGGACGGTGGCCAGGAAAATGGAAGGCAGCAGCCAGATATGCACCGGTTTCCCCAGGCGGACGGCATCGATCACATCATTGGTGCCCAGCCCCTCGGTCCCGGTGCACTTGTAAATGCCCACGATGGCCAGGCCCGCCACCGGCAGGCACCACAAAAGCCAGGGGTGTGCCCCCCGGAGCAGCTCCGCCTTATGGACGCCCATATGGAAAGCCGAGCCAATCAGCCCGCACACCACCCCGATCACCAGGGACACGCCCAGCCACTTCAGCACCGCCTGAACGTAAAGCCCCGGGCGGGTTCGTCCCTGCGCTTCCTGATTCATACCGCCGCCTCGCTTTGTTCAGCTTTGGCCGGGGCCAGATCCTGGCCCAGCGGCGCTTCCAGCCGGGTGGGATCTTTCATATAGCGGCTGAAGGCGGCAAAAAAACGGGAGTACTCGATGCCCGTAGCGATGCGCTCGTCCATCACCACGCCCAGAGGCAGCAGCTTTTTCCGGCTGCCCGGCGGGGCGAAGGGGTCACCCACAGGCTTGCCCATGCACACGAACACGCTGGTGGTGCCGAACTCATAGCAGTGGTGATAGATGCAGCTGGTGTTGATGGACGCCAGATTGGTGACGAACAGGCTGGTGTGGAAGGGGCTGAGCTCAATGAGCTTCCGGGGCAGCAGCCCGTGGAGATCCAGGTGATAGGCCAGCCAAAACACGAACCGGGCCAGGCCCGGAATGGAGAAAGCAAAATTCGCAAACTTATCCGTATTGTTGTTATGGCCCGTCATAGAGTTCTGCTCGATGAGCCGGCGGACCTTCTCCGAGATGGAAAATACCGTGTCCTTAGGGTCCAGAAACACTTTCAGGGTCGTCTCGTCCGGGGTGCCATCGGCCCGGTTTTTCAAGATGACAAAGCTGAAGCAGAAGTGATTGCGCTGGTAGATCTTCCGGTTCATCACGAAGCGGTTGATCTTGGGATTCTCCAGGGCCGCCTTGTAATAGGCAGCCACCAGGATGCTCATATGGGTCACCCGGCGCCCCTCTTTGCGCTTTCCGCGGATATACGTTCGCAGAATTTCCTCATCTACGTGGTCGCTGGCCCAGTTCTGGGCGTCATACCGCCGGGACATGACATAGGGCAGCGCCTGGGCGATGGAGGACAGATTCCGCACTCTGGTTCCGTCTGCTCTCATGATGGTGTTCCTCTTCTTTCTCTCAGATGCGCCACGATCCCCCCTCCCGGCGGAAGGGGTCTTGTGACATCTGCATTGTACCGCTTTTTCCCCAAAAATTCAAGTGTGCCCAGGCAGCTTTGCCCCGCAGTATCCGGTAAAAACTTCCTTTTTTAAAAAAGGGGCAGGAAAATGGCAGTTGATTATCCCGATGGCTTGTCGTATACTGAAACCGCAAATATATTTCCTTTTGGCAGCCCCTGCAAAATCCGAGATTTTTTTGGGAGGAATGTAACGATGAAATACGGTCGTACCTACAATTTTTCCGCCGGCCCCGCCATGATGCCCGAGGAGGTGCTGGAAGAGATCGCGGCTGAGGTGCTCAACTATCGCGGCAGCGGCATGAGCGTCATGGAAATGAGCCACCGCTCCCAGGTGTTTCAGCAGATCGCCGACGAGGCAGAGGCCGATCTGCGCACCCTGATGGGGGTCCCCGACAACTACAAGGTTTTGTTCATCCAGGGCGGCGGCACCGTCCAGTTCTCCATGGTGCCCCTGAACCTGATGAAAAACGGCGTAGCCTGCTACGTGGAGACCGGCGCCTGGTCCAAAAAGGCCATCAACGAGGCTAAGAAGATGGGCGAGGTGAAGATCGTTGCCTCCTCTGCGGACAAGAACTTTTCCTATGTGCCGGACTGCTCTGATCTGGACATTCCCGACAACGCCGACTATGTCTACATCTGCGAGAATGAAACCATCAACGGCACCACTTTCTTCAACCTGCCCAACACCAAGGGCAAGATCCTGGTGTCCGACCAGTCCTCCATGTTCCTGTCCCGTCCCTGCGACGTGAGCAAGTATGGCCTGATCTGGGCTGGTGTGCAGAAGAACGTGGGTCCCGCTGGCATGGCCGTGGTCATCATCCGGGATGATCTGATCCGGGACGATCTGGACAAGCTGCCCATCTATCTCAATTACAAGACCCACGCCGACAACGACTCCATGTACAACACCCCCAACTGCTGGGCCATCTACTGCTGCGGCAAGGTGTTCAAGTACCTGATCAAAAACGGCGGGCTGGAGGCCATGGCCAAGCGCAACGAGGAGAAGGCCGCCGTGCTCTATGACTTCCTGGATCAGAGCAAGTTCTTCACCGGCGCCGTACGCAAGGAGGACCGCTCCTTGATGAACGTGCCCTTCGTCTCCCCCTCCAAGGAGCAGGACGCCGACGTGGTGGCCGCCTCCAAGGCCGCGGGCTTCGACAACCTCAAGGGCCACAAGAGCGTGGGCGGCCTGCGGGCTTCCATCTACAACGCCATGCCCAAAGAGGGCGTGGAGGCCCTGGTGGACTTCCTGAAGAAGTACGAGGCCGAGCACGCCTGAGTCCCGTACCCCCGTTTCCCTCCGCCCCGGCGGGGCGGGCCATCTTATGAGATAAAGGAGTTTACTTACCATGTCTACGAGAGTTTTGGTTACTGACGGTATGGATGCCGGCGCCATGGCGCGCCTGCGCCAGGACGGTTACGAGGTTGTGGAGCAGTATTACGAGCCTGACGAGTTGGGTGCCGCCCTGCGGGATTTTGACGCCGTGATTATCCGCTCCGCCACCAAGATCAAGGCCCCCCAGGTGGATGCGGCCAAGGGCGGCCGGCTCAAGCTGATCATCCGCGCCGGCGTGGGTATGGACAACATTGATATCCCCTACGCCGAGGCGGCTGGCATTGCCTGCAAGAACACCCCCCGCGCCTCTTCCAACGCCGTGGCGGAGCTGTCTTTGGGCCTGATGTTCTCCTGCGCCCGGAACATCTCCATCGCCGGCCAGACCATGCGCCAGCAGAAGTGGGAGAAGAAGGCCTATTCCAAGGGCTTTGAGCTCTCCGGAAAGACCCTGGGCATCATCGGCTTCGGCCGCATCGGCCAGTGCCTGGGCCGCCTGGCCAAGGCTTTCGGCATGAACGTCATCGCCCAGGACGTCTATCACGTCCCCGGCATTGAAGAGGAGATCGGCATGCGCTATGTGGAGCTGGATGAGCTCTTTGCCCAGGCGGACATCGTCTCCCTCCACACCCCCTCCCTCAACGGTGTGAAACTCATCTGCAAGGAGAACATCGACAAGATGAAAGACGGCGTGGTGTTCATCAACACCAGCCGGGGCGACAACGTCAACGAGGCTGACCTGCTTGAGGCCCTGAACTCCGGCAAGGTCAAGGCCGCCGGCCTGGACGTATTTGCCGATGAGAAGAACCCCAACTGGGAGCTGATCTCCCATCCCCATGTCAGCGCCACCCCCCACATTGGCGCCGGCACCAACGAGGCCCAGGCCCGCATCGGCGCGGAGCTGGTGGACATCGTGGAGAACTTCGCGTTCTGATTTTTCCCCCTGCATTTTCCTCGCCCCCGGCGCGCTGCGCCGGGGGCTTTTTTCCGCCCCAGCCGTTCCGGCGGGCGGCAATCTCCTCGGCACAGCCGGTCCCCTTGCTCCCTGCCGGGTGGTATCCCGCACTGCTGAAAGGACAGCCTGGCTCCGGCAAACAGCCAATGATTTTGCAGCGAACTTCCGGCTCAGGGGAACGGACTTTTAATGAAGCGGCCTTTCGGCCCAACTATTGTATCACGGGCACCTCTAAGCCTGCTGATACCTGAATTTATTAACTTTGAAACTTCTTATACGAGAGGGTGCCTTTTGTGCGCAAAATGACCGCTCTCCTGCCCGGCAGCGAACTGGAGATGGTGCAGGTCCTCTGGCACGGCCGGCCGCCCCTGTCCCGATTGAAGGTGGAGCAGGCCCTGGCGGAGGCGGGGCGCCCCGGAATAATTCTCCGTCTCCCCTGCCCCCGGCGTGCCGCGCCGGGGGCTTTTTTGTTCTGCTCCGCCCCTTGGGCGCATTTTTCCAAGCCGTACATTTTC
>JAHHSB010000054.1 GCA_020025415.1 Oscillibacter sp.
CTGCTCTCCACGACCACTTTCTGGCCAGGCTTGGCCCCAATGGGATTTTTGGCCTTGGCGTATACCGAGGCGCCGGAAATGCCGCAGCCTGCACATTCTTCGCAGTCATGCCCACAGGCAGACTTCCGGGGAACGGCGATCTCGGCATACGTTTCATTCAAAAGTTTTTGTACCGTCGCGCTTTGCGTCATGCGTCTTTCTCCTTACTGGTGCTCATTTGTATCCTGGCCCGCTTTATCCGTAATCCGGATCTGGACCTGATAAGTTTTGGTGGTGCCGATATCCCTGTCCACGTGGATCACGACCCGGACTGGAACGGTGTAGCTTCCGCTGGCCGAACCCACGTTTTCCAGATCCGCGACCAGGGAGACAGCCTCTCCGGTGGTCCCCTCCAGATCTGCGGATTTGCCCCGCAGAAGGATCTCCAGCTCCTGTGTGAGGATCTCCACGTCCTTGCCCTCCGGAATGTTTTCACAGGTGATGTCGGTGACAGTCACCGTGGTCTCCTGCAGGTCTTTGAAGGACAGGTGCGCGGTGGCCTGACTGATCCCGCTGGAATTCTGCACGCCTTCGGGTACGGGAATGGTGTAGGTCAGCGTTTTAGAAGAAGTCAGTGTAGACAGGTCAAAATTGCCCAGCACCAGGGAATCCACATCTTTTAAAAGGGCCGCGTCGCCAAACACGGTAATGGACTTCGGCTCAATCTGACAGTTGACATTGGAGGCGCTGGAGCCTGGGGATTCAATGAAATTGAGCTTCAGATCCAGCTCTTTCATGATGTTGATGGGCAGCGTGACTTCGATCTGATCCACAGTGGCATGGATGCCAGTCATATCGATGAGCTCATCGTCTTCCCCGTAAAGGGTGTAATCCAGCAGCTGGGTCGTGGTCTCCGTCAAATCGTCGATTTTCAGCGTGACCTTGGCATAGCTGACGGCATCGACCTTGTCCTGTTCTCCACGGATCTCCAGGGTTTCCGGATTACACTCCAGTTCGCCGGCAATATAGCCTTCTGCCACTGTGCCCTCGATATCACAGATTACGTCTACTTCCTTACGATACAGTTCCCCGATGGTGACGGTGACATTATACGAGCTGGCATTGCGGACGGTCAGATTGTTGGAGAATTCACTGCTGGGGTAAATGATCCGATAGTTAATGGTCTGTTCACCGGTGGAGGTAATACTGCTCAGATCCGCCTGGATCCGAATTTCGCTGGGATCCAACCGGGCAATCAGCCGCCGCCTGCCCTGAAGCTCCAAAGTAACGGTGGTGTCGCTCTCGTCTTCAATGAGCCTCAGGCCACGGTCAGCCAGCGTGGTGTCCTCGTTTAAAAATTCGATGGGAATGTCGGCAAAGGTCTTTTCCACTTTCCGACCTTCGCTCTCATCCACATAGATCCAGATGCAGATGGCCACAAGAATGGAGATAACCAGGTGCAGGGCATTTCTGCTGCTCCATTTACTCATGGTCATCATCCTCCCTTCTTGTACGCAAAAAGCTGGCAAGCGTGAACTTCCGCTTGCTCTCCTCCTCCGTATCCTGAGGTAAAAGCTCGTTGCGCAGGAGATTTTCCAACGTCTCCGAGGTCAGGTGACGCTTGAGCATGCCGCCGATGGCCACCGAGATGGTGCCCGTTTCCTCGGATACGATGACTACCACCGCGTCGGAGTTCTCGCTCATGCCGATGCCGGCCCGGTGGCGCATACCAAGGTCCCGGGAGAGATTGACATTCTTGGAAAGCGGCAGCATGCAGCCGGCACCCAGAATCCGTCCCTGCCGAATGATAACGGCGCCGTCATGCATAGGCGCCTTGACAAAAAAGATATTCTTCAGCAGCTCGCTGGACACATCGGCGTCCAGCACCGTCCCGCTGCGGACCATGTCATCGAGCAGAATATCCCGCTCGAAAACGATCAGCACACCGGTCCGGGTTTTGGACATCTCCGTGCAGGCCAGTACGGTTTGGGCAATGGTCTGCTCCATGTTGCTGGCCACCACGCCGTGGGCAAAAAGAGTGGCCAGAGTGAATTTCTGGCTGCCCATCTGTTCCAGCACATGGCGGATCTCCGGCTGGAACAAAATGATCAGCGCCAATACGCCCACGGAGACCATGCGGTTTAGGATGTAGCTGATTCCGTGGAGCTGTGCCAATGTAGACAGCCAAAGTACCACCAGGAAAATCAGCACTCCTTTGAAAAGGCTGATTGCCCTGGTGGACTTGACCAGTGTCAGCAGCTTATAACAGGCAAAAGCCATAATGGCGATATCAATGATATCTGGTATCTGAATTGTCAGCAGGTATCTACCCAGATCTCCCAGCAAAGTGGAAATCATTTTTCCATCATCCCCTATGGCCATGAATGTACTTATTATATAATAAAGTACAATTTAATTGCAAGGATATCAAGGGTAAAATTCACTGTAAATTCAGAATTTCACAACAGAGACTGTCCTACTGCCGTCAAAAGCGCCACCACATCCTCCGGGGTGTTGAACGCCGAGAAGCTGACCCGGATAGTCCCGGTTTTCAGCGTGCCAGCCGTCCGGTGAGCCAGCGGCGCACAGTGATAGCCTGTGCGGACTGCGATATCCTGCTGGGAAAGGACCTCCCCCAGTTCTTCCACGTCTTTTCCGGGCAGCCGGAAAGAGACGACCCCGCACTGGGCGGAGAGATCCGGAGTGGCAAAGACTTCGATTCCCGGAAGCCGGCGCAGTCCGTTGGCCGCGGCCAGAGCCAGGGCCCGCTCCGATTCCCGGATCTGATCGATCCCCAGCCGGGAAACAAAGCGCACGCCTTCCAAAAGTCCGGCGATACCGGGCACGTTATGAGTACCGGCCTCCAGTCGGTCCGGCAGGAAGTCCGGCATACTCTGCTGCAGGGGAAGACTTCCGGTGCCGCCTTCGATCAGCGTCTGGCTGGGAATGGTCTCCGAGCAGATGAGAACGCCGGTCCCCTGGGGACCATAGAGCCCCTTGTGCCCCGGCATGGCTACGAAAGCCGGCTGCAGCTCCGAGACATCCAGCGGCAGGATCCCCGCCGACTGAGATGCGTCGATAATCAGGGGGACCTTCCGCTCCCGGCACAGCTCCGCAATCTGCCGGATGGGCAGCACGGTGCCAAACACGTTGGAGACATGGGTGCAGATCACCGCGTCAGTCCCGGGAGTGATGGCCTGGGCAAAGGCATCCAGCGCCGCCTGGGGCTGAAACAGCGGGGATTCCGCCACGATGGTACGCACATTGCCTATGGCTGCCAGCGGCCGGGTGACAGCGCTGTGCTCATAGCCAGAAATGACCACCCGGCTGCCCGGATGGACCAGGCTTTTGATGGCGATATTCAGCGCGTGGGTGGCATTGAGTGTAAAGACGATTCTCTCAGGATTGTCGGCGTGAAAAAAATCGGAAAGGGCCTGCCGGCACTGAAAGACCGTATCCGCGGCCCGAATGGCCGCCGGATACCCGCCCCGTCCGGGAGAGCTCATGTCCCTGGCAGCCGTCTGCACGGCCTGCCATACGTCGTCCGGCTTTTGAAAGCTGGTAGCGGCTGCGTCCAGGTAGATCATAGTACAGCCTCCCGGTAACCGTCCTGGGTGGACAGATATATTTGAACCGGGCCCAGCTTTGCCTGGTGCAGGACTGTCAGGGCCTGGGGAAGAACGAATTCCGGGATCTGCACCGCGTAGGCGCAGCCCAGATCCACCAGATCCCGGGGGGCACGATAGACCCGGCTGGTGATCCCAAACTGCTTCAAGGCTGATTGCAGACGCTGCGCCTGTGTGATTGATCGGGCAATGATCAGATAGTGGTCCATAAGACACTCCTCCTCTCCTTCCCATCTTATGAAGCAGCGGAGAGAAGGTGAAAGGGCGGCCCCCCATTTGGGAGGCCGCCCTGCTGGCATACGGTATTTTATTCTTCTGCGGGACTGCACTGCTCTACCAGCGCCACGGCCATAGAGGACATCCCAGCGCCGCTGCCGGTAAAGCCCAGCCCCTCTTCCGTGGTTGCCTTTACGCTGATCTGCGCGGGATCCACGCCCAAAGCCCGGGCAAGATTCTCCCGCATCCGTGCCTTATACGGTCCAATCTTCGGTGCCTGTGCCACCAGAGTCACATCAGCGTTGACCAGGGCAAACCCCTTCTCTTTCAGGTAGTTCCCCACGGCTTCCAGCAGCTTCAGACTGGAAATATCCCGATAGGCCGAATCCGTGTCCGGGAACAGCACGCCGATGTCCCCCAGGCCCGCCGCGCCCGCCAGAGCGTCCATCAGGGCATGGGTCAGCACATCCGCATCCGAATGGCCGTCCAGTCCTCGTTCATAGGGAATGGTGACGCCGCCCAGGATCAGCGGCCGGCCGTCCACCAAACGGTGGACGTCATATCCCTGTCCAATGCGCAATCCTGTCAAGCTCAGCTCCACCTTTCCTGAAGAATTGCCTCCGCAGCCAACAGGTCCGCGGGGGTGGTGATTTTCAGGTTCTCGTCGTGGCCCTCGGTCAGATAGACCGCCTTGCCCAGCCGCTCCACGGCGCTGCAATCATCGGTAATCTCCGCGCCGTCGTCCAGTGCCGACTGCAGGGCAGCTTTCAAAAGATCGGCGGTGAAAACCTGGGGCGTTTGCACCGCCCGCAGGCTGCTCCGGCCGGGCGTCTCCTCCACCCGGCCATCCCGGTCCACCCGCTTGATGGTATCCTTGACTGCAACAGCAGGCGCGGCTGCACCGCAGTGGGCGGCCTTGGAGATCACATCGTCGATCAGTGCCGGGGTGACCAGCGGCCTTGCCCCGTCGTGAACAGCCAGAAGCTCTGCCCGGCGGTCAGCTTCCAGGGCAGCCAGCATTACAGATTCGGCGCGGTTTTTCCCGCCCCGAATGATTTTGATAGGTTTGGCGATTCCATAGGCACGGCAAAGGTCGGAGACAGGCACAATATCTTCTTCCCGGGCGGCCACCACGATCTCGTCTACGGATGCGGCCTGAGATAAGGCCTGGAGGCTGTGGACCAGCACGGGAATGCCGCACAGAGGCAAAAAGAGCTTATTTCCCGCCGCGCCCATACGGGACGACTGGCCCGCAGCAGCCACCAGGGCCGAACAGAAGGGGCGGCGGCGTTGCCGCAGCTTACGGAAAAAATGAGGCATAGGCACCGTTTCCTTTCATAGCTCACAAGAAGCGTGCAGCTGCATGGCCCCGTGAAGCCGCTGTTCCACGCTGCCATAATCAGACTTCTCTGCCAAGACGATTTCAGAGATCAAGATCTGCTTGGCGGTATGCAGCATTTTTCGCTCCCCCGTAGACAGACCCCGTTCTTTTTCTCGGAGCGTCAGGCTTTTGATGACTCTAGCTACTTCGTACAAATTGCCGCTTTTCAAGCGCGTCAGATTTTCCCGGTAGCGCTTATTCCAGTTTGCGTTGCTCTCAGTGGGCAGTTCGGGGATAGCCTGCAGCACCCGCTCAGCCTCCTCCGGCTCCACGATGTTTCGCAGACCAATGGCTTGGGAGCTGGAAATGGGGATCTTCAGCTGCAGGCTGCCCAGCAGCATCTTGAAAACATAATATTCCTGCATCCCGCTATTACCTTTTTCCTGCACGATCGCATCGATTGTACCCGCCCCGTGCATGGGATGTACCACCTGATCGCCAACGCTGAACATGCTGCGCTCCTTTCTTCTCCGTTCCGTCCAGGCCTGTGTGTTAGATATGTCAGAATCGATAAAACGCAATTATATTATAGCGTTAATTGGCACATGTTGCAAGTCTGGGGAAACTGTCAGGGAAGCCGCCGCTTCAGATCTTGTTGGAACGCCGCCAAATGTGCATGGCCTCCGCCTCCCGGATCAGCTCCTCCCGGAAATCAGGATGGGCAATGCTGATCAGTTGCTCTGCCCGCTCCCAAACGGATAGGCCCTTGAGGTTGACTTTGCCGTACTCCGTCACCAGCCAGTGGGTGTTGGTGCGGGTGGAGGTAACGATGGAACCCTCCCGCAGGGTCGGGCGAATGCGGGATTGGAGGGCGCCGGTCTTTTTGTCCAGGAAGGTGGACGAACAGCAGATAAAGCTCTTCCCCCCTTTGGACAGATACGCGCCCAGAACAAAGTCCTGCTGCCCGCCGGCACCGCTGATATGCCGGGTTCCGGAGGATTCGGCATTGACCTGGCCGAAGAGGTCCACATCTACCGCGCCATTGATGGAGATAAAATTGTCAATGGAAGCGATGCGGGCGATGTCATTGACATAGTCCACCGGAGCGATCATGCAGGCAGAATTGTCATGTAAGTAATCATAGAGCTTTTGGGAGCCTGCGGCAAAGGTATAGACCTGACGGCCCCGGTCAATGGGCTTTCGGGCACCGGTGAGTTTGCCGGCCTCGGCCATGTCCACGAAGGCGTCTACATACATCTCCGTATGTACGCCCAGGTCCTTGAGGTCAGATTCGGCGATCCGCTTGCCCACGGCGCTGGGCATGGAGCCGATTCCCAGCTGCAGGCAGGCTCCGTCGGGAATTTCAGAGACGACCAGATCTGCCACGGCAAGGTCCACGTCGGAAAGATGCTCCACCGGGGGCATCTGCTCCATGGGGGGATTGTCCCCTTCCACGATAAAATCCACCTGGCTGATGTGGATTCCGGAATCATAGCCGCCCAGACAGCGGGGGATGTTCTTATTGACCTCCACCACCACCAGCTTGGCCCGAGCAAAGACCGCCGCCTGATGGGAGCCGGATGGGCCAAAGTTGAACCAGCCGTTGGCATCCATAGGCGCAACCTGGCACATGGCAATATCCGGTGGGGTAATCTGCCGGTAATAGCTGGGGATCTCGGAATAGCGGGCGGGGCTGTAAAAGGCCAGGCCCTCCTGCATCATTTTCCGTTCGATCCCGCTCATGTGCCAGGAATTCCAGGTAAAGTGCCGGGCTGCGTCCGGCACGTCGGCGATGGCCGGGCGGCGGGTCAGAACGCCTCCCCGGATCTTTACGTCTTCCAGTTCCCCTGCCCTTTTGGCAATGGCCCGGTCCAGGGCATTGACCGAACAGGTATTCCAACCGAAGTCCAGCCACATACCGGAGCGGACCCGTCCGGCAATCTCCTCCGGGGAGACTAATTTTTTTTCATACAGTTCACGATAGTCCATAGAGAATCTCTCTCCCTTGTCGTATTTACGCACCTGCGTGTTCCGTTATGAAAGCAGGCCCGGGATCATAAGCCGGGCCTGGAGAAATGGGCACCGTCAGGGCGCTCCCGGATTCATGGTATCATAGTTGTCCCTAGATTGCAACCGCAGGGAAACGCAAAGCAGGAGCAGAGATCAAGTCTCTGCTCCTGCTCATAAAACTCTCTAATGAGGATCCCCGAAATCAGTCCTCAGCGCCCTCGTCGGCAGCGGGGGTCAGCAACGCGCGGATAGACAGGGAGATCTTCTTCTTCTCCTCATCCACAGCGGTGATCTTCACATCCACGGTCTGGCCCTCAGACAGGACATCCTCGGGCTTATCAATGCGGCGGTCCGCGATCTGGGAGATGTGGATCAGGCCATCCACACCGGGCACGACCTCGGCAAAGGCACCGAAGGTCATCAGCTTGACAATCTTCACGGAAGCCACATCGCCCACCTGATACGTGTCCATAAAGGTCTGCCAGGGATCGATGCTGTTATCCTTCACGCCCAGGGAGATTTTCTTCTTCTCGGGATCGAAGGAAATCACGTACACATCCAGGGTGTCGCCCACCTTGCAGACCTCAGCGGGAGTCTTAATCCGGCTCCAGCTCAGCTCGGAGATATGTACCATGCCGTCCACACCGCCGATATCCACAAACACACCGTAAGAAGTCATGGACTTCACGGTGCCAGTGTAGTGCTTTCCAACCTCGATGTTGGCCCACAGCTCCGCCTGGGCGGCCTGACGGGCCTCCTGCTGCACGGAACGGATAGAGCCCACCACACGACGACGGGCACGATTGACCTCGGTCACACGCAGCTGCACCTTCTGCTTGAGCAGGGCGGACAGCTCAGCGCCGCGGGGCAGGCCGCTCTGAGAGGCGGGAACGAAGACGCGTACACCCTTGACGGACACCACGATGCCGCCCTTGTTCTCCTCGGTGACAACACCCTCGAGAATGGTCTTTTCCTCAACGGCCTTCTCGATGTTCTCCCAAACCTTCACAGCGTCCAGGCGCTTCTTGGAGAGCTCGGCATAGCCCTCGATGTCGTTGACACGAACAATGTAAGTCTCGATCTCGTCACCTACGTGGACAATGTCCTCGGGCTTGACATCGGGGTCGTCAGACAGCTCGGCCAGCTTGATGTAAGCAGCCTGCTTGGCGCCCACGTCGACCTGCACCTCAGTGGGGGTGATGGCCGTGACGATACCGGTTACCTTCTCTCCTGTATTTAAAGTTTTGAAAGACTGATTCAGTAATTC
>JAHHSB010000055.1 GCA_020025415.1 Oscillibacter sp.
CAGGGTGGGCCCCAGCTCCCGGACATGATCCATGCCCAGGGCGGCGATCACCGCCACCTCTGGCATGTCAATGATGTTGGAAGCGTCCAGAGCGCCGCCCATGCCAACCTCCAGCACCACAATGTCGCAGGCCTTCCGCTGGAAATAGAGCAGCGCGATGGCCAAAATCAGCTCAAACTCCGTGGGATGCTCGGCCATGGCCTCCGCCGCCGGGCGGACCTCCTCGGTGAGGGCAGCCAGCTCCTCGTCGGAGATCATGGTGCCGTCCACCTGGATCCGCTCGTGGAAGCAGTTGATGTAAGGAGAAGTATTCAGCCCCACCCGGTACCCTGCCTCCCGCAGCACCGCGGCCAGGCAGGCACAGGTGCTGCCCTTGCCGTTGGTCCCGGCCACGTGGACGAACTTCAGCCCCTTCTGGGGATCGCCCAGGGCGCGGAGCAGTGCGGCGATCCGGTCCAGACCCGGCGTGTGCTTGTTCCATTGGAAGGAGTGGATGTAGGCAATGGCTTCCTCTCCGTTCATCAAACCGCCTCTTTTCTTAGACTTTGCTGGGGGCCAGTCCATGCCGGCGGAGTATCCCCACCACCGGCATGGCTGCCACGGCCACCACCACGGCGGTGACAATCCCCGTCGCCAGCCGCGCCGCCAGGGCGCCCAGGACATAACCGGGGAAATAATACCCGTAGATTACACTGTCCAGCCACAGCAGCAGGGAGTTGCTCAGGGTCACGATCACAGCAGTGACCACGCTGACAGTGCAGCACAGGGCGCCCCGCTCCTCCAGCGGGGTGCCGCCGCGGCCCAGCCGCACGGCCGCCAGGCCGATGAGCAGGCCCCGCAGGGCGGGGGGAATGACCCACAGCAGCGTGGTAGCGGTGAAACCGTAGGCGAGCATCTGCTTGAGAAACTCCCCGATGAAGGCGGCTGCCGCCGCCTCCCACGGGCCGGTCAGCAGAGCCAGCACCGTGATGGGCAGGGAGCCCAGGGACAGCTTCAGCGTCCCGAACTCCACCGCCGCCTTGGCCAGGGGCAGGTACAGCGCCGCCATCATAGCCACCCGGCAAAGAGATCGCACGTTCCATTTGGACATAAAAAATCCTTCCTTTCCTGCTTGGGGCAGTCCGATACCGGAACACCGCACAGGAGGAAGGCTCGCTCTCATGCGGCAGCGGGATGCGGAAAACGCACTGCAGACCCTTCGGCCCTTTCGTCCGGCAAACAACTCCCCGTTTTGCCGGCACTCTATACACGCATTTTCCTACTCTGCCTGTTTGCAGTTTTTTTGATACGGCCCATGGCCGCGCCGGATAGCCGCCCAAGGGCCTCCGGCAGGAAATATTATACGACAAGTTCTGCAAATTGCAATCCTTTTTCCAAATTTTCCTGCGCCTTCCTGGCGGGGCGTGCTGCCAGGGCGGTCTCGCCCGCCGCCGTCAAAGGAAAAAAACGCCCCGGAGCGTTTGCCCCGGGGCGTTTTCTCTCGATTTACTCGGCCTTGGGAGCCTCTGCAGCGGCTGCCTTGGCGGCAGCAGCGGCCTTCTCAGCCTGGGCCTTCTTAATCGCCTTGTACTTTTCCTTTTCCTCGGCGGTGGCAACGGGCAGGATGGCGTCTCTCGGGCAGACCTTGGTGCAGAGCTTGCAGTTCTTGCACTTGTCATAGTCGATGACGGCCACGCCGTTGACCACATGGATAGCGTCAAACTTGCACTCCTTGGTGCACAGGCCGCAGCCGATGCAGGAGTTGGCGCAGACGCTCATGGCGGCCTTGCCCTTATCCTGGTTCGCGCAGGCCACGTGGACCTTCTTGGAAACGGGCACGGAAACGATCAGGTTCCGGGGGCAGGCAGCGGCGCAGGCCATACAGTCGGTGCACTTGTCGGGGTTGACCTCGGCCACGCCCCGGTCATTGATGGTGATGGCGCCGAACTGGCAGGCATTGACGCAGGAGCCGAAGCCCATGCAGCCATACTCGCACTCCAGAGGACCGCCGGCCACCTTGGTGGCGGCAGTGCATTCCTTCACGCCCACATACTCATATCTCTTCTTGGCGCTGGTACCGCCGTTGCAGCGGACAAACGCGACCTCCCGCTCACCGGTGGGAGCCTCCATGCCCATAATAGAGGCGATGGCGGCAGCGTTCTCTGCGCCGGCAGGGGCGCAGGCAGTGACGGGCGCGTCACCGGCCAGAATGGCGGCAGCCAGACCGGCGCAGCCGGGATAGCCGCAGCCGCCGCAGTTGGCGCCGGCCAGATGGCTGAGGATGGCCTCCTCCCGGGGATCCTTCTTAACCTCGAAAATCTTGGAGGCAACGGCCAGGACCAGGCCGAACACGCCGCCCAGCACACCCAGCACTACAATTGCATAAATTACATTCGTCATTGTACTTGCCCCCTTACCAGATCTTCAGGCCGGAGAAGCCCATGAAAGCCAGGGCCATCAGACCGGCGGTCACCAGAGCGATGGGGAATCCCTCAAAGGCCTTGGGATAGTCGGCAAAGACCAGACGCTCCCGGATGCTGGCGAACAGCACGATGGCCAGCAGGAAGCCCAGGCCGCCGGTGACGCCATAGACCACGGAGGAGATGAAGTTGTAGTTGTTCTGCACATTCAGCAGCACCACGCCCAGCACGGCGCAGTTGGTGGTGATCAGGGGCAGATACACGCCCAGTGCAGTGTACAGAGAGGGCATGGACTTCTGGAGGAACATCTCGATGAACTGCACCAGAGAAGCGATGACCAGAATGAACGCCACAGTCTGCATATAACCCAGACCCAAGGGGATCAGGATGAAGTTGTTCACCAGGAAGCATACGGCAGAGGCCAGACCCATAACAAAGGTCACGGCGATGCCCATGCCCACGGCGGTATCCAACTTCTTGGAAACGCCCAGGAAGGGGCAGATACCCAGGAACTGAGAGAAAATAAAGTTGTTCGCCAAAATGGCACCCAGCGTGATCGCCAGGAGTTCGTAGATCTGATCCATTATTTGCTCTCCTCCTTATTCTTAGACTTGTTCAGGGCCCACTGCATGGCGGCAATCAGCACGCCCAGCACCAGGAAGCCGCCCACAGGCATAGTCATCATGCCGGCAGGGAACTGAGAGGGCAGAATCTGAATGCCCTTGGCATCGGGGCCCAGCAGGCCGGCGCCGAAGGTGCCGGCGCCCAGGAACTCACGGATAATGCACATGGCCATCAGGACCACGGTGTAGCCGATACCCTGGAAAATGCCGTCAAAGAAGGAGGCGGCAATGCCGTTTTTGTAAGAGAAAGACTCCGCGCGGCCCAGGATGATGCAGTTCACCACGATCAGCGGGATGAACACGCCCAGGGAGGAGGACAGCGCAGGCACGAACGCCTGGATCAGCAAGTCCACCATGGTCACGAAGCCGGCGATCACCACAATGAACATGGCGATACGGATCTTGTCGGGAATGATCTTGCGGATGGCGGAGATGATGACGTTGGACAGCGTCAGGATCACCAGCACGGCCACGCCCATGCCCAGGCCGTTGAAGAACGACGTGGTGATAGCCATGGTGGAGCACATGCCCAGCACCTGGACCAGAACGGGGTTCTGGGTCAGCAGGCCTTCAATAAACTGCTTTTTCAAATTCATGATTCACGTCCCCTTTCTCAGCCCATGACGCCGGCCACAGCCAGCGCGGCGTTGACGCCGGCGGTCACGCCCCGGGAGGAAACGGTGGCGCCGGTAATCGCGTCCACGTTGGTGCCCACGGCCAGCGTACCATCTGCGGCGCTCTTGCCCTTGAACTGATCCAGAACGCCGTTTTCGTTATCCGTGACCCGGGTACCGATGCCGGCAGTTTCGGAGTGGTCGACGACGGAAACACCGGTGACAGCGCCCACGGCATCCACACCCACCATCATCTCAATGTTGCCCTGGGAGCCGCCGGCCACCACCTTGAAGGCATAGCCGACGCTCTCGCCGCCCAGCTGGACCTCATAGGCCTCGGTCAGGGTGCCGCCGGCGTTGGTGGCGGCGGCGGTCATCTCCTCGGTCAGGCCCAGCGCTTCGGAGAAGGTGCTGTTTTCAGGGTCAGCCACCACGGCCTTCATGGCCTGCTCGGTCTTGGCCTGGTTGATGGCGGCGATGTTGGGCTCGGTCACCTTGTTGACCAGACCCAGCAGACCGGCCACGACGACGCAGGTCACCAGCAGGGTCACGGTCAGCCGGATAATGTACTTGGGGTCCATATTGACCTTTTCTTTGGTCATTGCTTTGTCACTCATTTCGCAGCGGCCTCCTTTTTCGCGGACTTGACAACGCCGAAGCGGGCGGGCTTGCTGACCTTGTCGATCAGGGCCACGCACAGGTTCATCACCATGATGGAGTAGCACACGCCCTCGTTATAAGAGCCGAAGTAGCGGATCAGCACGGTGAAGATGCCGCAGCCGATGCCGTAGATGATCTGGCCCTTCTTGGTCACGGGGGAGGTGGCATAGTCGGTCGCCATGAAGATGGCGCCCAGCATCAGGCCACCGCCGAACAGGTTATAGAGCATCCAGTCCACGGAGGGGTTGCCCCGGGAGAACAGCAGGGTCAGCACAGCCACGGTGCCGATGTAGGTCACGGGGATGTGCCAGGTAATGACCTTGCGATAGAGCAGATAGCAGCCGCCCAGGATCAGCATCAGGGCGGAGACCTCGCCGAAGGAACCGCCCACCTTGCCCACGAACAGGTCCATCACGGAATAGCTCTCCTGCAGTTCGGCCAGGTTGTTGGCGTGCAGGTAAGCCATGGGGGTGGCGGAAGTCACCACGTCGGCGGTGGAGCCAACGATGGGCGCATAGCTGCCCGGAGCCGCCCAGGTGGTCATCACGGAAGCATAGCTGCCCACCAGGAACGCGCGGCCGCACAGGGCGGGGTTGACGAAGTTCATGCCAATGCCGCCAAAGAGCTGCTTGACGACAATGATGGCAAAGAAGTCACCGATGAGGATCATCCAGTAGGGGATCATCACCGGGCAGACGAAAGCCAGCAGAACGCCGGTGACCACAGCGGACAGATCGCCGATGGCCTGGGGCTTCTTCATAAGCTTGCGGTACAGCCACTCAAAAAACACGCAGCCGATCACGGACACGGCCGTGACGCTCAGCGCCCGGGGGCCGGAGAAATACACGCCGATGGCCAGAGCGGGAATCAGCGCGATGATCACATCCAGCATGATCGAGCGGGTGTTTTCATTGGAACGAACATGGGGAGAAGACGTGGCGATCAATTTCAAATTCTTGTAGTCCGTCATCTCTTACGCCTCCTTCTTCTCTTCTTGGGCCTTCTTGGCCTCGGCAGCGGCGCGCTCGGCAGCCTTCTTGGCATTGAGCTTCTGCTTGCCGGTCTTGAACATCTGCACCAGGTGCAGGCGGGCCGGGCAGGTGTAGGTGCAGGCGCCGCACTCCATGCAGTCAGTCACATGGGCCTCTTCCAGCTCGTCGAGCATGCCCTTCTTGGCATACTGATACATAAACAGGGGCTCCAGGTGCATGGGGCAGGCAGCGACGCACTTGCCGCAGCGGATGCACTGGGGATTCTCCTCACTGGGGCCCTCGTTCTCGGCAAAGGCCAGCATGCAGCCGGTGCCCTTGTTCACGGGAACGTCGGTGGTGTACTGGGCCATACCCATCATGGGGCCGCCCATGACCAGCTTGAAGGTCTCGTCCTTCAGGCCGCCGCAGGCGTCGAACAGGTTGGCGATGGGGGTGCCGATGGGGCACTCGATGTTCTTGGGATCCACCACACCGGAACCGGTGACGGTGACGATCTTGCTCACCACGGGCATGCCGGTGGTCACCGCGCGGTAGATGGCGCAGGTGGTGTTCAGGTTGAACACGGCGCAGCCGATGTCTGCAGGCAGACCGCCGGGAGGCACCTGGCGGCCGGTGATGGCCTGGATGAGCTGCTTCTCAGCGCCCTGGGGATAACGGCAGTGCAGGGGATCGATCACCACGGGAGCCTTCTCTTCGGCGATCTTCTTGTTCAAAAAGTCGATGGCGTCCTGCTTGTTGACCTCGATACCGATATGTACCTTGTCCAGGTTGAACATCCGGGCCAGCAGCTTGGCGCCGCCGATGACCTCCTCCGGCCGCTCCAGCATGGTGCGGTGGTCGGAAGTGATGTACGGCTCACACTCCACGCCGTTGATGATCACAGTGTCGGCCTTGCCGATAGCACCGGTGATCTTGATGTGGGTGGGGAACGTTGCGCCGCCCATACCCACGATGCCGGCGTTCTTCACCAGCTCGGCCAGTTCCTCAGCGCTGAGCTTGTCAGCGTTTTCTACAGGCTTGACCTCTTCGGACAGCTCATTCTGGAAGTCGTTTTTGATCACGACGGCCAGGCTGTCACCGCCCATGGAAGAGGGGCGGGGCTCCACAGCGACCACTTCGCCGGAGACGCTCGCATGGATCGGGGAGGATACGAAACCGCCCGGCTCTCCGATCCGCTGTCCCACTTTCACATGGTCGCCCACTGCAACCAGAGGCTTGCAGGGCGCGCCAATGTGCTGAGACATGGGAATGACCACCATGGCCGGCGGTGCCAGCTGTTCGATGACCTTTCCGTTCGTTGCGGCCTTCATGTCGTTGGGATGAACGCCGCCAAAGAAAGCTTGTGCCATTGTCTTCACCTCATTTTTACTCCTGGATAGCGATGCTACCACATACTGCGTTCGATTCTACACTACTTTGAAAAAAATGTCCAGAGTGTGAACGCCACTTTTTTGCGAAATTTCCGTAGTATTTGACACAAACCATTCCATTTTCCATCCTTTTCCCTTTTATTGAGGAAGCGACTGACGCTTGTTCCCCCCTGAAAAATATGCTATACTGTTTTCAACTTATCCCACCGAATATGCTGGAAAGAGGGCAGTCTTATGCCGCAGCCGATCAATCGTCAAGAGATGAAAAACACCGCAAAAGCCATCCTGCGGGATGCCCAGGTCAAGCTCCGGGCCATCACCGCGCTGTTTCTCTTCCTGTCGCTGCTGCTCAACCAGATCTCCTCCCTGCTCTTGTCCCGGGCCAGCCAGCTGACCGAGGGCATCAATCCCCTGGAGCTGTTTCCCGCCGTGATCGTGGATCTGGCAAGCACGGTGCTCAGCTGCGGCTGGATTCTCTACTGCATGGGCATCTACCAGGGTCAGCGGAAAGAGTACGCCGCCCTGGGCGATGGATTCTCCTTCGCCGGGAAGATCATCGCCCTGTCCATTCTGGAGGAGCTGCTGCTGGGGGTGCGGCTGCTGCCGGCGGCGATGTGCGTCTACGCCGTTTATTTCAGCGGGATGCCCATGAGCTCCACCGAGGTCACCGTCTGCGGGCTCATCACCGTCTTTTCCCTGTACCTGACGATCACCGCCCTTTACAGTTACCGCTTCTCCCGCTATAACCTCTGTGAGCAGCCGGGGATGGGCAGTCTGCGGGCCCTGCGCATGAGCGTGCTCCAGACCCGGGGCCATAAGCGCCAGCTCTTTTTTCTGGACCTGTCCTTCCTGGGCTGGCTGGTGGTGTCCCTGCTGCCCGCGCTGTACCTGCTGATGGTCAGCCTGAACCCGGGGTTCCAGGGGCCGGGCAGCACCCTGGGGCTGACGCTGCTGGCTGATGTGTGGTATCTGGCGGCGGCGGTGTTCTTCCTGCCCTACTTCCAGCTGACGGATCTGGGCTACTTCGACGCGCTCAAGCACAGTCCGGGGCTGGAGGCCCAGCTTCCTCCCGGGGCCGGACGGTAACGGCCGCAGGAGCCATTCCCCGGATTTTTCCCCATTTAATTATATAAGGTGCCCATCTCCTGCCCTGCAAATGTCAAAGAGCCGCCCGAATGGGCGGCTCTTTTTCTCCTTTTCCCTCAGCGCAGGCAGGGGAACTTTTCCACAACGGCCTCGTGCTTGCGCAGCCGCAGCGTCAACAGCGTGGACACCGCCACGCCGAAGGCGGCCTGCACCAGATTGGAGGGGATCCCCGCTGCGGCGCCGGCCAGGCTCCCGGTCAAAAAACCGTCAAAGAGCCAGTAGCCCACCACCATGGGGATCTCACCCACAACGCCCGTCGCCAGCACACCTGCCCAGCTGCCCTTGAGCCGCCGGTAAAGCATGGCCGCCAGCAAGGCCATCACCGCCTTGATCACCAGCGTGGCCGGGGCGTACACCATGTAGCCCGCCAGCAAATCCGCCAGCATGGAGCCAATCCCCGCGGCCGCCGCCCCGTAAACAGGCCCCAAGAGGTAGGCCCCCAGCAGCACCACCGCGTCCCCCAGGTTCATATAACCGCCGGTGGGGGAGGGAATCGTCACAGCCATGGTGGCCCAGCAGGTCACTGC
>JAHHSB010000056.1 GCA_020025415.1 Oscillibacter sp.
GCCGCAAGCCGCTGTCCACGTGCGCCCGGGCGGACACCTCGTTCCAGGGCACCTGAACTCCGGCCCCCCGCTCGCAGAACACCGAGCCCGGGGGATTGTCCGGGTCCCGCTCCGGATCATAGCCCGCCGCGGCCAGTACCTCGTCGGCGTTGTGGCAAGGCTCATAGCCCCGGAGCACACAGCTCAGACGGCCCCGGCCCCGGGTATAGGAGCGCACCTCCGCGGCATAGTCCCGCAGCTCGCTCACGGGGGCCGCGCCGGTGAGGACGGTCTCCTCCGCCCCGGCCTGGGGCGCTGCGGCCCGACCGCCCATGCGCTGGATATCGGTCAGCGCCCGGCCCACGCACTCCGGCGGCAGCTCCAGCCGGAAGTCGTACCAGGGCTCCAGTAGCACGCTTTTGGCCTGCATCAGGCCCTGGCGCACCGCCCGGTAGGTGGCCTGGCGGAAGTCCCCTCCCTCGGTGTGCTTAACGTGAGCCCGGCCGGCGATCAGGGTGATCTTCAAATCGGTGATGGGCGCGCCCAGCAGCACGCCGGGGTGCTCCCGCTCCTCCAGATGGGTCAGCACCAGCCGCTGCCAGTGGCCGTCCAGCTGATCCTCCGGGCAGGCCGCGGCCAGCTGCACGCCGCTGCCCGGCTCCCCCGGTTCCAGCAGCAGATGGACCTCGGCATAGTGGCGAAGGGGCTCGAAGTGGCCCACGCCTTCTGCCGGGACGGTGATCGTCTCCCGGTAGACGATGTTCCCCTCGTCGAAGCTAACTTTCCAGCCGAAGCGTTGGGCAATCAGCCGGGTCAGCACCTCCAGCTGCACCTGGCCCATGAGCTGGACATGGATCTCCCGCAGCCGCTCGTCCCAGAGCAGGTGGAGCTGGGGATCTTCCTCCTCCAGCTGGCGCAGCTTACCCAGGGCCGTGTGGGGATCGCAGCCCTCCGGCAGCACCATCCGGTAACGCAGCACCGGCGTCAGTTCCGGGGGGCCGGAGCCCGGGTCAGCGCCCAATCCCTCGCCGGGCCGGGTGCGGCTGAGCCCCGTCACGGCGCACACCGTGCCCGCCGGGGCCTCCTCCACCGTGGTATATTTGGCACCGGAGTAGATGCGGATCTGGTCGACCTTCTCCTCCCAGGCCTCCCCTTCCGCCTCCTGGGGACGGCGGTTAGTCAGCAGGGCCTTCACCCGCAATCTGCCCCCGGTGACCTTCAGATAGGTCAGGCGGCTGCCCTGGGCGTCCCGGCCGATCTTATAGACCCGGGCGCCGAACGCCGCCGGATAGGCCGGAAGCCGGACATAGCGCCTCAGCCCGTCCAGCAGTTCTTCCACCCCCTGGAGCTTCAGCGCCGAGCCAAAGTAGCAGGGGAAAAGCTTCCGCTCCGCCACCAGACCGGCCAGGGCCTCGTCGCTGACTTCCCCACTTTCCAGATAGGCGCTCAGCAGTTCCTCGTTGCACAGCGCCGCCTCCTCTGCCAGGGCCTCCCGGGGAATGGTGAAGTCCGTGCAGCCCCCGTCTAAGCAGCGCTTGAGCTCCGCCAGCAGCGCCGTCCGGTCCGTCCCGGCCAGGTCCATTTTATTGATGAACAAAAAGGTTGGGATCCCCCACCGCTCCAGCAGGTGCCAGAGGGTCCGGGTGTGGCCCTGCACCCCATCGCTGCCGCTGATGGCCAGAATAGCCGCGTCCAGCACCTGGAGCGTCCGCTCCGTCTCCGCGGAGAAATCCACATGCCCCGGGGTATCCAGCAGCTGGATCTCCAGCTCCGGCAGGGGCAGTACTGCCTGCTTGGAGAAGATGGTGATGCCCCGCTCCCGCTCCAGCGCGTCCGTGTCCAAAAACGCGTCCTGATGGTCCACCCGGCCCAGCTTCCGCAAACAGCCGCAGCTGTAAAGCAGCGCCTCGGACAAGGTCGTTTTGCCCGCGTCCACATGAGCCAGGATTCCGATACAAACACGTTTCATATCTTCAACTTCACTTTCCTTGAATTGGGCGTTTTACTTTTTTATTATGACAGGTTTTCCCCTTTTGTTCAATCCTGAATCACCAGCCCGCTCTGCTCCGGCGGCGGTTCCTGAGTCGGCGCCTGCAGATCCTGCCTGGCCGGACACGGCGGAGAACGGGTGCGTCCCGCTGACGACCACTCTGCCCTCCGCCTGATAAAGCAGACGGGCCCCGGCGGCCCAGGCAGGCCACTGGGCGGCAAAACGGCGGCCCGCTGCACCGCGGGCCGCCGTCGGGATCCTCTCTATGCGCTTTCCGGTCTCAGCCGTCCCCCTCCGAAAGGTCCCTGCCTGCCGAAAAGTCCTCATACCGGGCCTGGAGCCAGGCTTTGAGTTCCTCCACCCCCGCCTCGTCCCAGGGAAAGATGCGCTCCGTCACGTCCTGGGCCAGCTCATAGCACAGCCGGGTATAGGCCGATGCCTTGATGGCCGGGTCCCCGGTCTCCGTCTTGGTCTGCTGGCAGCGGAAGCGGAACGTCTGTCCCACCGAGCCGTTATATACATACGCCCGGTTGAACCAGCCCGGCGTCATCTGTGCAAAGATCTCTTCCATATGTCCGCTCCTTTGTCCTATCTGAAATCGTCCGTCTTTACTTTACTCCAGCCAGCGGGAAAAAGCAACGACCCCCGGCGGCTGGAGCTGGCATTGGAGGCCGACTGTCCGGCCTTTGCCATGGACATCGCCCGCCGGCGGATCCGCCTGGTCTGAACTGCTGCCCTTCTGCCCATCGGCAAAGCCAAAAGAGAATGCGCCGGAACGGCACATTCTCTTTTGGCTTGTTTCCACCGCGTGGGACCCGGCAAGCCGCTCCCCTCCGGTCAGGGCACTTCCTTTTTGATGATGCCAATGCCAGCGGCGTTCATGCCCACATGGCAGGCGATGCTGCAGGGCAGCTGGGCGTAGGAAACAGTCATATCGGGGAACACCGCCTGGACCATCTGCCGCCAGTGCTCGGCCTGCTCCTCCGTTTCAAAGGTGCCGGCAGTCTCCACCTGCAGCAGCTCGTCGGGCACGTCCCCGAAGCGGGCGGCCCGGTCCTGCTTCAACGCCTCGATCATCTTCGCCTCCGCCTGGCGCATGCCCCGGGCCTTGGCATAGGTATCTAACTTGTCGCCCTGGATAGTCAGCACCGGCTTGAGATTGAGCACCGTGGCAAAAGCAGCCACCGCTGGGGTGATGCGCCCGCCCTTTTTCAGATACTCCATGGAGTCCACGGTGATATAAATGCTGGCGTCATAGGCCCGCTCTTCCAAAAACGTCTTGATCTCCCCGGCGCTTTTGCCCTGGGCCGCCAGCTTGCAGGCGCTGTAAACCGACGCCCGCTGGGTCACGGAGATGCGGTGGTTATCCACCACATGAACCCGTCCGTCATACTCCGTGGCGAAGAGGGCGGCGTTGCTGCAAGTGCTGCTCAGGCCGCTGGACATGGGGATATAGACGATCTCGTCATATCCGTCCTGAAAGATGGCGTCCCACAGCTCCATCAGCTGCCCTGGGGAGGGCTGGGATGAGAAGATGTCCTGATGGTCTTTCATAGCCGCGTAGAGCTGGGCGCTGGTGATGTCCTCCCCCTCCAGATAAGGCTGACCGCCCACGATCACAGGCATAGGCAGCAGATAAAGCCCCGGCTCCCAGATTATCTCCCGGGTGATGCTGCTGTTGGTGTCGGTTGCCACTGCGACTTTCATGATTCCATCGTTCCTTCCGTCAATATCTTGGCTGTCCGCCGCCGCGTCCAAAGCGGCGGCCTTGGCGTCCGATCCCGTCCCCTTGGGTCCAGGATTCCAGTTTCCCTCCATTTCCCGTACTCCATTCCATTTTCCGGGAAATCGCCCGTCCCCCTCCCTTTCAGCGTCTGGCCTAGGGCGAGGAGCAGGGCGATAAAATTCAATTTGGAACTAGTTTAGCACATTGAAATCTTGACATCAATCAGCGCTAATGAGACAATAGCGCTGATTCCGTCTCATATTTTTAGAAGGAGGCGCTGCGGACATGGACAAGCGCAAAGAGTCCAACCTGCGGGTGAAGCAAAGCATCACCCAGTCCCTGTTTGACCTGATGGAGGAAAAGCCCCTGGCAGATATCGCCATCACGGAGCTGGTCGAGGCGGCGGGGGTGGCCCGGGCGTCCTTTTACCGCAATTACAGCTCCAAAGAGGACGTGCTGACCACGCTGATCCGGGATGTACTGGACGATTTCCGCAGCCAGATCGACTGGAGCCGCGGCACTTTTTACATCTACGAAAACGTGCTGCTGAGCTTTGAGTATTTTTATCGCTACCGGAGCTATGCTACGGCGCTATACCGGGGCGGCTTTTTCACCGTGCTGCTGGAGGAGCTCAACCACTTTCACGAGACCGTGGAGGGCACCATGCCCTCTTCCTCCATTGAAAAATACCAGCTCTACCTCTACATCGGGGCGCTGTTCAACACAGCCCTGATCTGGCTGCCGGAGAGCGATAAGATCAGTCCCCAGGAGATGGCCCGGTTTTTCTGCCGGCATTTTCTGGAGGAGTGACCCGGCTTTTGCCGCCGCCCCCAAGGGCGGCGGTCTTTTTTTGCAAGCCGGGATCCTTCGGCAGCCAGACAATTGGGGGTAAACTGTCTGAATTTCAGGCATTTCCGGCTGATTTGCCCATATTTTTCCCTGTTTTGCGGCGGTAAAATAAGATTCACCGGAAGGAGGCGAGCGGCTTGCCACGACTGCAGCTAGCCCAGCGGGGATACCGGGCTATGTCCATCATCTTCTACGCTGTGGCGGTTGTTTACTTATTTATCCCGGAACCACCGCATACAATACTCTGTGTATGCAGCGGCATAATCCTGCTGTTCTGTGGTGGAGTCAAGCTGCTCAGCTACCGGGCGGGGGATCTGTACTGTCTGGTCTTTGAGTACGATCTGGCCTGCGGGCTGCTGCTGGGGGTTCTGGGCGTGCTGGTTCTGTTCTGCGCCCGGCTGTTATACCCCTTTTTGGCCATGGGGCTGGGGCTGCTGGTACTGCTGGACAGCCTGCTCACCATACAGATGTCCCAGGACGCCCGGGCCTTTGGGCTGGAGGTCTGGAACGAAATCTTGGCCCTGGCCATCGTGACCGGGGCGCTGGGCGTGATGCTGATGCTGGAATCCTCCCTACCCCCGCTGGCGGCCCGGATAGCCGTGGCCGGCGCACTGGCGGCGGAGGGATTCAAAAACCAGTTCCTGATGAAATACGCCGTGGGAACGCCGCCGGGGGGCCTCGGCCAGGACTTCTGCGACAAACCCAAAACAACCTGACAAATCAATGGAGGGAATCACGATGGATGCTTCTGCCGCAATCAAAAAATTTGGTCTGGAGCAGGTGTTTAACCACCTATACAAGGACCCAGACAAAAATCTCAGCAAGCTCATGGACTGGGCGGACCGTTTTTCCGGTGGGGAATTCGCCAGCCAGCGCCGGGTGATCCGGGAGGCGGTCACCAATCCTCAGCACCCCTATTATCCTCTGGTCCACCGGATGTTCACCGACATTGACCCAGAGGTCCTCAAGACCATTGCCGTGAACTTTTTCATCAATGCCAACCTGTCCGGCTGGCCCAAGCAGAACGCAATGCGAAAGCAGTATAACTGCAACGTGCCCTGGGCCATCCTGCTGGACCCCACCTCCGCCTGCAACCTCCACTGCACCGGCTGCTGGGCGGCGGAGTACGGCAACAAGCTCAACCTCAGCTATGACGAGATCGACAGCATCATCCGCCAGGGCAAGGAGCTGGGCGTTTACATGTACATCTACACCGGCGGTGAGCCCCTGGTCCGGAAGCAGGACCTCATCCGCCTGTGCGAGAAGCACTCCGATTGCATCTTCCTGTGCTTCACCAACGGCACCCTCATCGACGAGGCCTTTGCCGACGAGATGCTGCGGGTGAAAAACTTCGTGCCCGCCATCTCCCTGGAGGGCTCGGAGAGCGCCACCGATGACCGCCGTGGCGACGGGGTCTACGACAAGGTTATCCGGGCCCTGGAGCTGCTGCACCGGAAGAAGCTGGTCTACGGCATCTCCGCCTGCTACACCAGCGCCAACTTTGAGTCTATCACCTCGGAGGAATTCTTCGATCAGCTGATCTCCCTGGGCTGCTACTTCATCTGGTATTTCCATTACATGCCCGTGGGCAACGACGCCGTGCCGGATCTGCTGCCCACGCCGGAGCAGCGGGTGGAGACCTACCGCCGGATCCGCAAGTACCGGGCGGAAAAGCCCCTGTTCGCCATGGACTTCCAGAACGACGCCGAGTATGTGGGCGGCTGCATCGCCGGGGGGCAGCGCTATCTCCACATCAACGCCAACGGCGATGTGGATCCCTGCGTGTTTATCCACTACTCCAACGCCAACATCCGTGAGTGCTCGCTGCTGGAGGCCCTGCAAAGCCCCATCTTCATGGCCTACCATGACAACATGCCCTTCAACGACAATATGTTCCGCCCCTGCCCCATGCTGGAAAACCCGGAAAAGCTGCGGCAGATGGTAGCCCAGACCGGTGCCCACTCCACTGACCCGGAATCCCCGGAGAGTGCCGAGCATCTGTGCGCCAAGTGCGATGCTTATGCCGCCGCGTGGACGCCCGTGGCCGACAAGCTGTGGGCGCAGCGGCAGCAGGAAAAGAAAGAACAGTCTGCAAAACCCGCTGAATAAAACTGGCAGGGGCGCGGCGGGATTTCCGCCGCGCCCCTGTTTTTTGTATCTGCCGCGCCCTGCCAAGCGGTAAAAAGCAAGCGCCGCCACCCGGCGGCGCTTTACTCTTTGATCAGCCGTTTTCTTCCTCCCGGCCCCCGCTTTTAAGGAACGCCCGCTTACCGGAGCCCTCCATCAGCTCGCAGATCCGGGTCATCTTCTCCGTGGGGTCATCGGCCATCCCCTTTTCCATCCAGTCCAGGGTCATGCCCACCAGCAGACATTTATAATAATAGATCAGCAGTTCCCTGTCCCGCTGCTCCACGGCAAGATCCTTCACGGCGTTTTCAATATACTGTCCGACGATGTATTCCGCCGCCCGGTCCAGGTCCCGCAAAAACGCCTCCCGGGGAAGAGAGCGATAAATGTGCAAAAGTGCTTGCTTATGGGCCAGACCTTGGCGTACAATGGCGGCAGTACAGTCGGCAGGGGAGACAAAGTCCCGGTTGTCCCGGATGATCTGATCGGCCCATTCCTTCATGGTCCATTCCATCAGCTCCGGAATGTCGTGAAAGTAATAGTAAAAGGTGTTGCGGTTGACGCCGCAGCGCTCCACGATATCCTTCACGGTGATCTTGGTCAGGGGCTTTTCGTCCAGCAGCTGCAGAAAGGTTTCCACAATGATGCTTTTGGTGCGGCTCATTCCTGCCTCCCTTCTGTCCCATTTCCTTTCTTTTGGGTCATTGTACCACAATTCCCCCGGTTTTGCAATTGGCCGGGGCTGCGGCCAGGCCCACCAGCTCCCCCATGTAAGGAGGTTTTTTCATGGAGCATACCAATCTGCTGAAAGTTCTCATCGACGGCCGGGAGTTCCAGTATCCCGCCGGGACGCCCTACCGCACCATCGCCGCAGACGTCCAGGAGCACTATCCCTATGACATTCTGCTGGTAAACCGTGAAGGCAAGCTCTGCGAGCTGCACAAGACTCTGGATCGCTCCTGCACGCTGCAGATGATCACCGCCGCGGACAAGCCGGGCATACAAACCTATGAGCGCAGCCTGATTTTGCTGATGCTCAAGGCCTTTTACGACGTAGCCGGCCGGGAAAATGTGGAGCGGATCTGCGTGGACCACTCCATCAGCCACGGCCTGTTTGTCCGGGCCATGGGCCGCTTTACCCTGGACAAGGCGTTTTTACAGCGGGTAGATGAGCGGATGCGCCAGCTGGTGGAACAGGCGGTGCCCATCCGCAAGCGCTCCGTCAACACGGAGGACGCGGTGGAGCTGTTTGAAAAAAGCGGCCTGCACGACAAGGCCCAGCTGCTCAGCTTCCGCATCGGCTCCAAGGTCAATATCTACACCCTGGAGGACTTTTCCGACTACTTCTACGGCTATATGGTGCCAGACACCGGGTATCTGAGGTGGTTCGCCCTGGAGCCCTACGCTCCCGGCTTCGTACTGCGCCTGCCCGCCCAGGCGGCGCCGGACCGGCTGGGGGACTTCACCCCCTCGTCCAAGGTCTTTCAGGAGATGTGCGAGGCCACCCTCCGGGGGG
>JAHHSB010000057.1 GCA_020025415.1 Oscillibacter sp.
GCGTAAAGGGAGAAAGCGGATCATCCAGGGCGCCGGGGCCATGCTGGCCGCGGGGCTTCTGGCTGTGGGACTGTGGGCCGGCTTCCACTACTTTACATCCGTGCCGGAGACGGACACCGCCGCCCTGGCCCGGAAGGCGGAGGAGTATTTGGATACCGCGCCTGACGGGGGGATGACCATTATGAAGACAGAGCGCCGGGGGGACTATCTGGCAGCCCTGTGCACCGACGGGGCGGGGAACTGGTGTATGTGCGTCTATGACCGGGATTCCCTGTTCCCTGACCGCTGGCGGGGCGGCGGCGGGAAATTCGGCATGGAAGCCGGGGAACTGGACAGCTGGAACTACGGCAACTCCCGGGAAGCGGTGATCATCTTCTGCGGCGGGGAACTGCCAGAGGAGGCGGTCTGCTACACCTTCCAAAACAGCGGCATCCGCTATACCTGCCCCATCGAGGATCGGCAGGTGCTGGATGTGTTCCTCCTGCCCGACACCAGCGACATCAGCTCCTATCCGGAGGAACTGCTGGACGAAAACGGTCAGGCCGTGGAAGGGAAAGTGGGGAACCCTGCCACCGCGGAACAATAAAAGAAAAAGCCTATCCGCTGAAAAGTGGATAGGATTTTTACTTTACAGCTGCTGGTAAAAGAGCTCCGGCTGGCGGAGCACCACATCAGCTTCCCATGGGGGCGGCCGCAGCAGGACACGGTGGACGCCTCGGGACAAAAAGGCAGGCTGCCGCCGGCGGCGGATCAGGGCACCGATTTTTTCATAGGCCATGTGCTTCTCCCCTCAGCATAGCGGCCCGGGCCGCCGCAGGCAACCGCTGCTGTGCTGACTGGCGGCAAAATGCCCCTCCGCTCGATAACGGAGGGGCATTTTTTGCTGCAATTCTACAAGTTGTATTGAATTTTGTCAAAAGGTGACGACTTCCTGGGCGGGCTTGGCGCAGGGGGCCGCGGAGAGGATGTTCATCACTGGGCCGGCGCCCTGATAGGCCTTGTGCTTCTCCACGCTCATGCGGGCGGTAACCTCCAGCCACTCCCGGTTCTCGTACTGATCCAGGGTATCGCCCCGGGCGATGAGGCCCAGGAACTGGATGTCGTTTTCGCAGCAGATCATGGCGAAGCGGCCGGGGCAGTGGAGGCCGGGGTACTTCTTGGAGTGGCACATCACCAGCTTCATGTGCACCATCTTGCCCTCGTAGCGCTCCGGGTGGTCCATCACGTCCACATACCACACGCCGAAATCCTCATCCGGGATCTCGATGGGCTCCTGACTAAGGTCAAAGGGGCACTCGTCCCCGGTGAGATAATCCTCGCTGGTGCCGTCCTCATATTCCAGATAGATCTCCGCCCGGCGGTTGACCATCCGCAGGGTCCGCTTGCGCAGGGACTCTGCCAGCTCCGGGGTGCATCGGTTGAACACCAGCAGGTCGGCGTTGGTGATCTTCTCCATCATCAGCTGGCCCATGTTCTTGGCATAGAGGTCGAAACTGCCCGACTCTACAAAGCTCATGATCTGATAGAGCACCCAGTTGGCCGGCAGTACCTCCCGGTAAAGCCGCTCCAGCTGCCACATGCCGTTATACTCAATGATCACCTGCTTGGGCCGGTACTCCTTTTCCCAGGCCTTGAGCTGGGAGCATTTGAGATCGTCCTCGTCTTCCACGTTCACTACGGTGACGTTGTTCAGGAAGCGGGGATCATACGCCTCGTCCCCCTCCTCGCAGCAGATCAGCAGCGTGCGGTCCTTGCGGGCAAAGCCGTCTTCCAGAATGCCGTTGATAAAATTGGTCTTACCGCCGTCCAGAAAGCCGACGACCAGATAAACAGGTATATCCATAACGCTTTTCGTATCCTTCCTTGGTTTGCCGGCAGGTTTACACCCCGAACAGGGCCTTCAGACCGTCCTCTTTCAGCTCCGCGCCGATGACGCACAGCCGGCCGGTGTAATCGGCAGGGCCTTTGCGCAGCTCGTGCTCCTCGGGCACATAGTCGAAGTGGAGCCAGCTGCCGTCCCCGGCGGGCACCATGCCCTTGGCCCGAAGGATGTGGCCGTAGTCCCCGCTGTCCAGCTTGGTGAGGATCTCATCCAGCTCGCCGGACTGGAAGACCTTCAGTGTTTCCACGCCCCAGCTGGTGAACACCTCATCGGCGTGGTGATGATGGTGGTCATGGCAGCCGCAGGTGCACTCGGAACCGTGCTCGTGCTCATGCTCATGCTCATGGTCGTGGTCATGGTCGTGATCGTGCTCATGCCCGTGGTCATGGTCATGGTCATGGTCGTGATGATGCTCGTGTTCGGCCTCGTCGGCGGCGTGCTCGGCCCGCATCTTGGCAAGCAGCTCCTCTTCCAGGGTCAGCCCCTCCATGGCGGAGCGGATGGCTTGGCCGGAGAGCTGGTCCCAGGGGGTGGTGATGATGGCGGCCTTGGGATTCTTCTGGCGCAGCAGCTCCACCGCGGCGGAGAGCTTTTCGGCCGTCAGCTTCTGGGTGCGGGAGAGGATGATGGCCCCGGCGCTTTCGATCTGATTGTTATAGAACTCGCCGAAGTTCTTCATATAGACCTTCACCTTGGAGGCATCGGCCACGGTGACGAAGCTGTTGAGCGTCAGCTCCGGCAGATCGGCAATGGTGTTCTGCACTGCCACTACCACGTCGGAGAGCTTGCCCACGCCGGAGGGCTCGATGATGATCCGGTCGGGGGAGAACTGGCGATATACATCCTGAAGGGCCTTGCCGAAGTCCCCCACCAGTGAACAGCAGATGCAGCCCGAGGACATCTCGGAGATCTGCACGCCGGAATCCTTCAGAAAGCCGCCGTCGATGCTGATCTCGCCGAATTCGTTTTCGATGAGCACCAGCTTCTCGCCCTGATAGGCCTCGCTGAGGAGCTTTTTGATGAGGGTGGTTTTACCGGCGCCCAGGAAGCCGGAGATAATGTCGATTTTTGTCATGCGATCAGATCCTTTTTTATGAATTTCGGAACGCCTTTAATGATACCATTAAAAAAAGAAATTGCAACCGCGGCAAAAAAATTTTCCGGCCCCGCCCTCGCCGGCGGCAGGGCACCGGAAAGGGGGGACCGGATCAGCACGGGGGAAGAAACGCTATGGTTTGGCCCGGCACCAGGCCTGGCGCTGGAGGGCCACCTGGGGTTCAAAGGCCCGGATCTCCCGGGAGACCACCCCGGATAACAGCAGCAGCGACAGCAGGTTGGGAATGGCCATGAGGGCATTGAACACATCCGAGATGCCCCAGATCAGCGCCAGCTCCTGCGTGGCGCCCACATAGACGGCCAGGGCGTACACCACCCGGTAGAAAAGCACCGGCCGGGAACCAAAGAGAAATTCAAAGGCCTTTTCCCCGTGGTACTCCCAGCCCAAAATGGTGGAGAAGGCGAACAGGGTGATGCACACCGTTACCAGCGTGGTGCCGCCTTCCCCCAGCACGGTGGAGAAGGCCAGCATGGTCAGCGCGGCGCCGTCGGCCACCTGTCCGGTGGCCGGGTCCAGGGCACCCAGCATCCCCGACGAGCAGATAGCCAGGCCCGTGACCGTGCAGACCACGAAGGTGTCGAAAAAGGTGCCAGTCATGTTGATGTAGCCCTGGCGCACAGGCTCTTTGGCGGTGGCGGAGGCGGCGGTGATGGCAGCGGAGCCCAGACCCGCTTCATTGGAAAAGCAGCCCCGGGCCACGCCGTAGCGGGCCGCGTCGGCCATGGAGGCGGTTACCGCGCCCACGGCGCCGCCGGAGAGGGCCTCCACAGAAAAGGCCATGCGGAACATGGCGGCGATGGCGGCGGGCACGGCGGAGAGATTCCCCAGGATCACCAGCACCCCGGCAGAGAGGTAGAGCACGGCCATGGTCGGCACCACGAAGGAGGCGATGCGGGAGATGCTCTTGATACCGCCCAGGACGATCCCCAGGGTCAGCACCGTCAGCACTGCCCCGGTAAGGCTGGGGGACAGGCCGAAGGCGGAGCGGAGGGAGCCGGCGATGGAATTGGCCTGGGTCATGTCTCCGATGCCCAGGGCGGCCACCATGGCAAACAGGGCGAAGGCCCCGCCCAGGAAGGCCCCCAGCCGCCGGTGGCGCAGGCCGTTTTTCAGCACGTACATGGGGCCGCCGGACATCTCACCCCGGTCGTTGCGCTCCCGGTACTTCACCGCCAGCATACACTCGGCGAATTTGGAGGAGATGCCGAACAGGGCCGACAGCTCCATCCATACCAGGGCGCCCGGGCCGCCGGAGACCAGGGCCGTGGCCACACCCACGATGTTGCCTGTGCCGATGGTGGCGGCCAGGGCGGTCATCAGGGCGGAAAAGGGGGAGACATCCCCCGCGCCCCGGACGCGGCTGCGGGCTTCCCGGCTGAGAACGCAGCGCAGGGCATAACCCATGTTCCGCCAGGGGAGAAAGCCGGTGCGCAGGCTCAGAAAGATTCCTGTGCCCACCAGCAGCACCAGCATCCCAGGCCCCCAAACGATCTCACCCAGCTGCTGGACCCATTGTGTCAGCGTCATGGCATCTGCTCCTTTTTCTCAAATTACCCTACGGGCGGGAAGGGCAGGGGAACCGGAGCCAGCCGCCCCGGTTCCCCTGCCCTTCAGCTCTCCATATGCCGGCCCAGGAGGGCGGCGGCAGCCTGGGCCAGCTTGAATTCCACCTCTCCGGCGGCCTCTTCCGTATCCTGGCGGACGATCAGCACCAGGCCCAGCACGTCTCCCTCGGACAAAATGGGCGCGGCCACGGCGGCAGTGAGCTTGTCGCTGCTGTCGCACACGGGCACGCCCGCCTCGCCCTCCGGGTACAAGCAGACCTTGCGGCCATCCATGATCCGGTCCAGCTCCGGGGTGATGCGCTTGCCCAGCAGCTCCCGCCGGCCGCCGCCGGCCACGGCGATGACGCTGTCCCGGTCAGAAACAGCGCAGATCCGGCCGCTGGTCTTATTAAGCACCTCGCACAGCTGAGAGGCAAATTCATCCACGCCGCCCAGTAGGGAATATTTCTTGAAAATTACCTCGCCCTCCCGGCTGGTGTAGATCTCCAGGGGGGCGCCTTCCCGGATCCGCATGGTACGGCGGATCTCCTTGGGAATGACCACCCGGCCTAAATCGTCGATTCTTCGAACAATTCCTGTTGCTTTCACCTATTATTACCTCCAATGAGTTAAATTGCGCACGAAAAGAAGGTTTTAGCGGGATTGACAGGAATTAGTATCTGCAATGTTTGCCTGCCTATGCCGGAATTTGCTATGGATATTATTGGGATTGTTTGGAAACGGCAGCGAGGCGAGCCGCCTGTTTTTATCCTTATGCGCGGGCGCGGACGCTTACCACTGCCTCGACCGCCCGAAGCGGAACATCACCAGCTGGGTAAAATTTTGGAAAAATCCTTCCAAATAGCGCCTGCACAGGGAGATTTAACAGCCTTTTCGACAGGAGTGTTCTTGACGGTATTTTCCTGGCGGGGTATAATTTTCACACAAGAAACGGTCTCATGCAGCCGCCCGGCCGGAGGGAGAAAACGATGAACTGCCGGCTTCGGTTTTCCGGGTGACCCCATCGCTTCCGGCGGTACAGAGGGGAAGTGGACAAGATGAACAAGAAGGACTGGATCTCCCGGTTCCACGCCGGGACCTTGACCGAGGGCTGGCAGCTTTTCGGCGCCCATCCCTGCACCCGGGGCGGGAAGCAGGGGTGGATCTTCCGGGTCTGGGCCCCCAGGGCTGTGAGCGTCTCCGTGGTGGGGGCGTTCAACGACTGGGATCCCTCCGCCCACCCGATGCGGCGCCAGGGCCAGCTGTGGGAGCGATTTATTCCTGGATTGCAGGAGTTTGATACATACAAGTACGCCATCACCGGCGAGGATGGCCGGGTGCGCTTCAAGGCCGATCCCTACGCCTTCCACGCCGAGACCCGGCCCGGCACCGCCAGCAAGCTCTATGACATCAGCGGTTTTGCCTGGACGGACGGGGCCTTCCGGGAGCGGAAGGGGAAGCGGCCGGTCTACGCCGGGCCGCTGAACATCTACGAGGTCCATCTGGGCTCCTGGCGCCGGCGGGAAAACGGAGACTTTTACGACTACCGCTCCCTGGCCCGGGAGCTGGCGGAGTATGTCAGGGACCTGGGCTATCAGGCGGTGGAACTGCTGCCGGTGACGGAGCATCCCCTGGATGATTCCTGGGGCTATCAGTGCACCGGGTATTTTGCCCCCACCTCCCGCTTCGGGACTCCCAAGGATTTCAAGTGGTTCGTCAACTATCTGCACCGCAAGGGTATCTCCGTGATCCTGGACTGGGTGCCGGCCCACTTCTGCAAGGACGAGCAGGGGCTTTACGAGTTTGACGGCAGCTGCTGCTATGAATATGCCGACCCCAACAAGTGGGAGCATGCCAGCTGGGGCACCCGGGTGTTTGACTACAGCCGGCCGGAGGTCATCAGCTTCCTCAACTCCTCTGCCCGCTACTGGATCGAGGAGTATCACATCGACGGGCTGCGGGTGGACGCGGTGGCGTCCATGCTGTATCTGGACTATGACCGCCAGGGGGGCGCCTGGACGCCCAATATCCACGGCGGCCGGGAGAATCTGGAGGCTATCGCCTATCTCCAGGGGCTCAACACCATGGCCTTTTCCGTGGACCCCAACGTGCTGATGATCGCCGAGGAGTCCACCGCCTGGCCCATGGTGTCCCGCCCGGTGGATCAGGGGGGGCTGGGCTTCAATCTGAAGTGGAACATGGGCTGGATGAACGACATGTGCCACTATCTGAAAATGGACCCCTGGTTCCGCCAGTTCCACCACAAGGACATCACCTTCTCCCTAGTGTACGCCTTTTCGGAAAATTTTGTGCTCCCCATATCCCACGACGAAGTGGTGCATATGAAGGGCTCGTTGGTGAATAAGATGCCCGGGGACTATGCCAATCAGCTGCGCTGCCTGCGGGGATTTTACGCCTATCTGCTGGCCCACCCGGGCAAGAAGCTGCTGTTCATGGGGGCGGAGCTTGGCCAGTGGCACGAGTGGGACTCCAACGGTCAGCTGGACTGGTATCTGCTGGATCAGGAGGCCAACCAGAAGATCCACGATTTCTTCCGGGCGGCCAACCACTTTTATGAAAAGCAGCCCGCCTTGTGGGAGATCGACTTTGACTGGCGGGGCTTTGAGTGGCTGGTGGTGGACGACAACCAGAACAATGTGGTGGTCTTTCTCCGCCGGGACAAAAGGGGCCGGGAGCTGCTGTGCGCGGTGAACTTCTCTCCCAACGCCTATGAGAATTACCGGGTGGGCGTACCGGGGCGACAGCGCTATGTGCCGCTTTTAAACACCGACGCGCTGGAATTCGGCGGCGACGGCTTCGGCGATACCGGGCCCATCCCGGTGGAGCGGATCGAGTCCCACGGAAAGGACTTTTCCATTGCCATGAAAATCCCGCCCTTTGGCGGCGTGTTTCTCAAAGGAGAGGGACGGCTGCGCAAGGGCGGCGGGAAAAAGAGCAAGAGCAAAGAAGAAAGGGGCAAGAACCATGAATAAAGAGTGTGTTGCCATGCTGCTGGCCGGCGGCCAGGGCAGCCGGCTGTATGTCCTGACGGGAGATATGGCCAAGCCCGCGGTACCCTTCGGCGGGAAGTACCGGATCATCGATTTCCCCCTGTCCAACTGCTCCAACTCCGGCATTGACACGGTGGGCGTGCTGACCCAGTACCGTCCCCTGGAGCTCAACAGCTACATCGGAAACGGTCAGCCCTGGGATCTGGACCGGAGCAACGGCGGCGTCCACATCCTGCCCCCCTATATGTCCAGCCAGGGCGGCACCTGGTATAAGGGAACGGCCAACGCCATCTATCAGAACATGGGCTTCGTGGATCTGTATAATCCCGAATATGTGCTGATCCTCTCCGGCGACCACATTTATAAAATGGACTATTCCAATATGCTGGCCCGGCACAAGGAAAGCGGCGCCGCCTGCACCATCTCGGTGATGGAGGTGCCCTGGGCGGATGCCTCCCGCTTCGGCATCATGAATGTGGATAAAGCGGACATCATTACCGAGTTTGCCGAAAAGCCCAAAGAACCCAAGAGCAATCTGGCGTCCATGGGGATCTACATCTTCAACTGGCAGACCCTGA
>JAHHSB010000058.1 GCA_020025415.1 Oscillibacter sp.
GGGATGGACAGACCATCAACCTGACGGCCAAAGAATTTGACCTGATCGAGCTGCTGATGAAAAATCCCCGGCGGGTATACAGCCGGGAGAATCTGATGAACGTGGTCTGGGGTTACAGCTATGGCGGCGATTACCGGACGGTGGATGTGCATATCCGCCGCTTGCGGGAAAAACTGGAGAAAAATCCCGCCGAGCCGGTGTGTATCCTGACCAAGTGGGGAGTGGGCTACTATTTCAAAAACTAAGGGAAGGTTCTGGAACCGGCTGCAGGTCAAATTTGGCCTGAGCTATATCGCGATCATCGGCGCGGTGGTGCTGCTGCTCAACACCTATCCGCTGCTGGTGTCGGAGGATCTGGTGTTCCACTCCAAGGTCTCCACCATGCAGAGCAGCGTCTGGGTCATGGTCTCCGCCTTGTCGGGGCTGGAGGAGCTGACCGAGGAGAATGTGGCCGATGCCATGACCGTGGCGGAGGAGACGGGACTGAGCCGGATCCTGGTCACGGATGAGAACGGCCGCATCCTTTACGACAGCCGGGAGACTGACGGGGCTGTCAACGGCTATGTTCTGTACACCGAGGTGGTGCAGGCGCTGGAGGGGAACGACGCATCCTGCTGCAGCTATGAAAACGGGGCCTTCCGCAGCCGGGCGGCCTCGCCGGTACTTTATCAAAACCAGATCATCGGGGCGGTATACGCCTATGAGTACGATACGGAACAGGCGGTGCTGCTGGAGGGGTTCCAGAGCAACCTGCTGCGCATCTCCCTGGTGGTGGGGATCCTGGTCATCGGGCTGAGCGTATTGCTCTCCCATGCCCTGACCAGCCGCATCGGCGAGCTTTTGCGGGCCATCGTGCTGGTGCGGGACGGCGCCTATGACCACCGGGCTGCCGTCCGGGGCAAGGACGAGATCGCCCAGCTCAGCCAGGCGTTCAACAGCATGACCGACCGGCTGGAGCAGACGGAGGAGCTGCGCCGCCGCTTTGTCTCTGACGCATCCCACGAGCTGAAAACGCCCCTGGCTGCCATCCGGCTGCTGACAGACTCTATTTTGCAGACGGAGCATATCGACCCTGGGACTGCCCGGGAGTTTGTGGCGGACATTGGGCAGGAGGCCGAGCGATTGGCCCGGATCACTGAGGATCTGCTGCGCCTGACCCGGCTGGACAGCGGCCTGCCCGCGGCCCAGACTCCTGCGGAGGTGGAGCCGGTATTTGCCCAGGTGCTGCGGATGATGGAGCTGGTGGCCAGGGAGAAACGGGTGGAACTGGTCTGCGTCCGGTCCGAGGCGTGCCAGGTGCTGGCCACGGACGATCAGCTTTATCAGGTGATCTATAATCTGGTGGATAACGGGGTGAAATATACCCCGTCCGGAGGCAGGGTGGAGACGGCCCTGAACGCGGAGAAGGGCCGGGTGATCCTGACGGTGGCTGACAACGGCATCGGTATTCCCGAGGAGGATCTGCCCCGGGTATTCGAGCGCTTTTACCGGGTGGACAAGGCCCGCTCCCGTGCCGCAGGCGGTACGGGACTGGGCCTGGCCATCGTGCGGGACACGGTCCGCCGGCAGGGGGGCAGCGTCACGGTGGAGAACCGGCCCGGCGGCGGCGCACTGTTCACTGTCAGCTGGCCGGAGGCCCGGGAAGGAGGGCAGAAAGTATGAGACGCGGGATCCTTTTTCTGTTGTGCGCCGCATTGGCATGGCAGCTGTGTGCCTGCGCTTCCTCCCAGGCCGGCTCTGGCGGAGAGGATAGCTACGTCCTGTATTTTTGCCGGAAGGACCTGTCCGCCGTGCAGGGCGGCGACGCCTTGGGCGGCGAGTCGGTGGAGATCCAAAACAGCGGGGCGATGGAGACGGTGGACCTGGCCGGGGAGCTGATGCGCCGCCTGTTTAACGGCCCGGATGATGAGGCATTGGAAAGTCCCTTCCCGCCGGGGGCGCAGTTTCTTAGCTGCGGTCTCAGCGGCACGCGCATGGTGGTGGATGTCTCCGCGTCCTATGCCACCTTGTCTGGAGTGGAGCTGACGCTGGCGGATTACTGCATCACCCTGACGCTGACCCAAATCTCGGACATCTCCTCCGTGGAGATCACGGTGCTGGGGGAGCCCCTGGCCTATCGGGAGCAGCAGATCTTCACCGCCGACGACGTGCTGCTGACCAGCGCGGAGGATGTGGTGGCTTCGGTGGAGGCTATGCTGTACTTCCTGGACGAGGAAGAGGCTTTGGCGGCGGAGGCCCGGGAAGTGGATCTCTATGAAGGGGACACCCAGGTCAAGGCGGTGGTCCAGGCCCTTCAGAGCGGGCCCCGGGACCGGGATCTTCATGCGGCCCTGCCGGAGGAGCTGAAGATCCAGTCCGTATGGCTGGAAGAGAGCGTTTGTTATGTAAATCTATCTGCCGGAGAGGAAAGCCTGCCCCAGGGACGGGAGATGGAACTGGCGCTGACAGCCTTGTCCTGGTCCCTTTGCTCACTGGAGAGCGTGGAAGAGGTGTGCTATCTGGTGGGCGGCGAGGAAGCCGAGACCTACTGCGGGGTATCTCTGCAGGCGGTGGGAGAAGTGGACGAACCAGCCGCGTAAAAAAACAAGGAGGGAACCGTTTCAAGCGGTTCCCTCCTTGCTTCAGCCGGAGAAGCGGCGCAGGAGCAGGTACAGCAGGGGGATCAGGAGCTGAACGATCAAAATGGCCGGGATCCCCAGGCGGAAGCTCCGGTGCAGCGTCTTGTGATGAAAGACCCGCATCCCTAGCAGGGCGCCCACGCTGCCGCCCAGCAGGGAGAGCAGGAACAGGGTCTTCTCCGGGACCCGGCGGACCGAGGGGCGGGCCTGCTTGCGCCGGGCCTTCCATTTGTCCAGGCCGAAGATCAAAAAGGTGATCAGGTTGATCGCCAGCAGATAACAGCCCAGCAGGGCCCAGGGGGAGCCCCCCAGGAACACGCAGATCGTATCCCCCTGTGCCTGGGGAAGAAAAAATGCCTTACAGCTTTGGGGCATCAATGCCACCTCCTATCGCGCTGCCGGTGGGCGGAGCCCCCGGCAGGGGCATCCTACCAGAAACGCTGCCCGATTGCAAGGGCAGGGAAGCGGGGGAAAGTTTCCGCCTCCAGCGCAACTTTTTCCTCCGTTGATGCGTCTGAAAAGACGGCGGAAGGGGGAAAGCTCCCTTCCTGCCGCCGGCGGAGCATGGCTCCACTCGGCGGGGAAGACGACGGACCGGCCCCAGGGGCCGGTGTGGGAGGGTATGTGATGAGAAAGTGGCTTGCATTTCTGGCGGTATATTTTTGCCTGTGCCTGCTGGCTGGCGGCGTGGGCAGGGGCGGAACGGTTTCCGGCTCCTCTGAAAGCAGTACGACTTATGCCCAGTCCAACCAACAGGCGGGGCCGGCAGCGGAGCAGATCCCAAGGATTTTGGAGAGCGAAATGGAGGATTGAATCCCGAAATCGGGGCTTTTTCCCTGGTTTCCCCTTGTAAAATGCCGGACAATGAAGTACAATACTATATTCGATAGGACTTTCGGCAAAAACAAGAAAAACGGGTGAAATGCAATGAGTTATACCAAAGTCGCGGCGATCTACGCCGACAGCGAGACCCTCTCCGGCAAGGAGTTGACCGTGGGCGGCTGGGCCCGCTCCATTCGGGACATGAAGACCTTCGGCTTCATTGAGCTCAATGACGGCTCCTGTTTTAAGAATCTGCAGGTGGTCATGGACGCCAATACGCTGGAGCATTATAAACAGCTCGCCAGCCAGAACGTGGGCGCGGCCCTGGCGGTCACCGGTACGGTGGTGCTGACGCCGGAGGCTAAGCAGCCCCTGGAGCTCAAGGCCAGCGCCATTCGGGTGGAGGGCGCCTCCTCTCCCGGCTATCCCCTGCAGAAAAAGCGCCACACCGTGGAGTATCTGCGGACCATTCAGCACCTGCGTCCCCGGACCAATCTGTTCTCCGCCACCTTCCGGGTGCGGAGCGTGGCGGCCATGGCCATCCATGAGTTTTTCCAGGACCGGGGCTTCGTCTATGTCCACACCCCCATCATCACCGCCAGCGACTGCGAGGGCGCCGGTGAGATGTTCCGGGTTACCACCCTGGATCTGGAGAACCTGCCCAAAAAAGAGGATGGCTCCGTGGACTTCAGCCAAGACTTTTTCGGCAAGCCCGCCAACCTGACCGTTTCCGGCCAGCTCAACGCGGAGAACTTTGCCATGGCCTTCGGCGACGTCTATACCTTCGGCCCCACCTTCCGGGCGGAGAATTCCAACACCCAGCGCCACGCTGCCGAGTTCTGGATGATTGAGCCGGAGATGGCGTTCTGCGATCTCAAGGGCGATATGGACGTGGCGGAGGCGATGATTAAATACATCATCCGCCGCACCATGGAGCGCTGCCCTGACGAGCTGGCGTTTTTCAGCAGCTTCGTGGACAAGGGCCTGCTGGAGCGGCTGGAGCATGTGGCTTCCTCCGACTTCGGCCGGGTGAGCTATACCGATGCGGTGAAGATCCTGGAAGAGCACAACGACCGGTTCGACTACAAGGTCTATTGGGGCTGCGACCTGCAGACCGAGCACGAGCGCTTCCTGACTGAGCAGGTGTTCAAGCGTCCGGTGTTCGTCACCGACTATCCCAAGGAGATCAAGGCCTTCTATATGCGCCTCAACGACGACGGCAAGACCGTGGCCGCGGCGGACTGCCTGGTGCCCGGCATCGGCGAGATCATCGGCGGCAGCCAGCGTGAAGAGCGGCTGGAGATCCTGGAGAGCCGGATCCAGGAGCTGGGTATGAATCCGGAGGATTACTGGTGGTATCTGGACCTGCGCCGTTACGGCGGCTGCAAGCACGCCGGTTTCGGTCTGGGCTTTGAGCGCATGGTCATGTACCTGACGGGCGTGGCCAACATCCGCGACGTCCTGCCCCATCCCCGTACGGTGGGCAACGCGGAATTCTAAAAAACGAAGCTTCCAGGGCCGGAGGAATTCATTCCTCCGGCCCTTTTTCCTGATCTGGCGCGGAATAGCAGGCGGCGGGAAAACGGTACTTCCCACGCTTTTGAAAAAATAGCCGGCCGCCCTCTTGACAAACCGGGGCGAGTCGGTTATGCTTGTTATACGGTTAGTTACTCAAGTAATCAACCAACTAGCGAGAAAGGGGGGACTGCTGCCATGACCTTTCAGGAGGAGCTGCCGATCTTTTTGCAGCTGGCGGAACAGTTGAAAGAGGGCATCCTCTCCGGGGCCTATCCGGAGGAGAGCCAGATCCCCTCCATCACGGAGTACTCCGTCGCCTATAAGATCAATCCGGCGACGGCGCTGAAGGGGATCAACCTTTTGGTGGATGAAGGCCTGGTTTATAAGAAACGGGGGGTCGGTATGTTTGTCTCGTCAGGCGCCCGGGAAGTGCTGCAGGGGCAGCGGCGGGAGCGGTTTTACGAGGACTATGTGGAAAGGGCAGTGCGGGAGGCCAAGAATCTGGGCCTGACTGCCGCGGAGGTTACGGCGCTGATCGAGAGGGGGTTTGAGGAAGATGGCCATTGAGTTTCAGAATGTAAGCAAGCACTTTGGCAAAAAGCAGGCCCTGCGGGATGTGACGCTGCGGCTGGAGGAGGGGCAGATCTATGGGCTGCTGGGGAACAACGGCGCGGGTAAATCTACGCTGATGAAGGTCCTCACCGGCCGGCTGATTCCCGATGGCGGGCAGGTGCTGGTGGATGACATTCCCGTCTCTCAGACCGCTGCTCTGAGCCGACTCTTCCTTATGGGCGAGGAGAATCTCTTTCCTGCCTCCATGAAAGTCAAGCGGGCCTTCGCCATGGCGGGGCAGTTCTATCCTGATTTTGACGCCGACTATGCCAAGAGCCTGGCCGGGGAGTTCGGCCTGGAGCTGAATCAGAAGATCAGCAAGCTTTCCACCGGTTACGGCTCGATCTTCCGCCTGATCCTGGCCCTGTCGGTGAACACGCCCTACGTGCTGCTGGATGAGCCGGTGCTGGGCCTGGACGCGGAGCATCGGGATCTCTTTTACCGGACGCTGATCCAGAAATTTTCCGACCGGCCCTGCACCATGGTGATCTCCACCCACCTGATCGAAGAGGTGGCCGCCATCGTGGGCCACACGGTGATTATCCGGGCCGGAGAGATCATCCGGGACGCCCCCACGGAGATCCTGACCGGCGAGGCCTATACCGTCAGCGGCCCGGCGGGGCTGATGGATGCCTATCTGACCGGACGGCAGGTCATGACCCAGACGGAGCTGGGCGGACTGAAGACTGCCTGCATCCGGGGTCAGGCACCGGAGTCGGTGCCAGCGGGGCTGGAAGTGTCCCATGTGCGGCTGCAGGATTATTTTGTCAGCCTGATGCGGGAGGAGGAGCGGAAATGAGCAGACAATTCAGGAAAGTGACCCGCTATACACTGCTGGATACGATCAACGGGTTTTGCATCGTGTTGGCGGTAATGGCTGCCGCGGCACTTTTTCTCTACCTGACGGTCAGAGAGGGGAAGCCCAGCATTATAGGCGGGGAATTTGGTTTCTGGATCTTCTTCCTGGTGCTGGGGATTGTTGGCGTGCGGGAGCAGCTGCGGCTATTTATCCAGCTGGGCACCAGCCGCTGGACTGCCTGGGGCGGCCAGCTGCTGGGGGTTGGGGTCTCGGCACTGGCCTGCGTCCTGGTTTTGGAGGCGGTGGAGTGTCTTACCTCCGGCAGAATGTTTTTCGGGATCTACAAGCTCATTTATCTGGACGGCGCATTTCAGGGGATCACACTAGGACAGCGCCTCCCGGGGCTCGTGATGAGCCTGTGCCTGATGCTGTGCCTGTTTTTGCTGGGCAGTATGCTCTCGCTGGTGTTCTGGCGGCTGGGCCGTTACGGCAAAATTATCGCGGTGGCGTTGATCGCGCTGATCCCCTGGTGGCTGGGCATTGCCTGCAATCGTTTCCCCGCGGTGGCGGAGGCAGTGATGAACGTGGTGCGCTTCTGGGCGGTCAATCCCTGGAACCTAATCGGAACCATTGTGGTTGCGGCTTTGGTCCTGGCGGCTATCGCTGCGGCGCTGCTGAAGACCACCCAAATCCAGCCGGAACAGGGCTGAATTAGGGGGGAGATGTGTCATGAGCAAACGGACTTCCCGGATCCTGGGACTGATTATGCTGGTGGGAGCCTTGGCTTTGATCGGAGCTGCTCTGGCGGCGCCCAACTTGAGCTTCCCCTGGAGCAATACCGTGACCTATACACTGTACCTCCTCTATCTGGGGGTCATGATCCTGCTGCTGATCGCCCCCTTTGGGAAAAAGTGACCGCTGCTTTGGCGGCTGCATAAAAAGAGGAGCGTGCCCACGGGCACGCTCCTCTTTTTCATATGATATTAGTTTTCGCGGTTCAGGGCGGCTTGGAAGGCCTTATCGCTGAGCTGAGTGCCGGGGACACTCACCACCGCGGCGGCCACCCGGTTGGCGGCGGCCAGGGCGTCCGGCCAGGCGGCGCCGGTAAAGCGCTCGGCCATCACCGCGCCGATGTGGGAGTCCCCTGCGCCGATGGTGTCCAGGGTTTCAACCGCTGCACCCGGTACCAGTCCCTGCTCGCCGGGAGTGTGGTACCAGCAGCCATCCTTGCCCAAGGTGACGATCACCGCCCCGCCGGTGAGATCGCATAGGACGGCGGCCGCCTCCTGCACACCGCCGCCGGCAGCCTGGGGGGCAAATTCCCGGGCGGCGGAGAGGGCCTCCGCCTCGTTGAGATGCAGCGTGGGTCCCAGGGCAAAGAGACGTTCCAGCCGTTCCCGGGGGATCTTGGCGATCCGGGGACCGGGGGCGAAGTAGAG
>JAHHSB010000059.1 GCA_020025415.1 Oscillibacter sp.
TTTGAATCACATCACTGTGAAACAAACGGGAGTTTCGTATGCACCCGAAAACCGTTGGCTGACCGTTGATAAGTGAACTCGTTCCTTATCACTGTTTATTATTAAGCCTTACCCCGCTTCGCCATCACCGCGGCCTGGGCCCGGGTGCAAAGGGCGCTGGGATTGCTGCCGTCTGTGATGCCCAGGGCCTTGGCCTCCTCCAGTTCTTTGACCAGCGTGTCGCTGTTCTCCCGTTTCCCCAGGACTGCCTGGATCCGCTCGATCAGCTCCAGGATCTGCTGGTCTGTCCATTTGGAGATATCCATATCCTCATCCTCCTCGTACTTGAGCCGCACCGCTCCCACGATCTGAGAGACGCTGCGGGTCCGGCGCATGACCATGCCGCCGTTGGAATCATTGTCCACTGCGGTATTGCCCTCAATGGCGGTCAGTACCGGGCCGTCCACATACTCCACGATGCCGCAGTGATCCGGGACGGTATCACCGCCCCAGTCATAGATCACGATGTCACCGGGCCGGTAGCCGCCGGTCACCCATTGGCCGACACTCCGGGCTGCGTTGCGCAGGGCGGAGCAGGAGGCCGTCTTGATCGGCAGCTGAACCTTCGCCTGCTGGCAGCACCACCAGATCAATACCACGCACCAGGGATAGCCGGTGCCCGATACCTCTTTGCCGTAATAGGCTGTATTATATTTCACCCGGTTAGACCCAGGCGGCGACTCCTTGGTCCCGATCTGGGACCGGGCCACCTCCAGCAGCTCACTGACCGTCGCCATTGTCATGCACCTCCGGAAGGCCCCCAATGCTGTTGAGCACAGAGAGTATCCCGGCCAGTACAGAAGATGACGCGATCAGGACCCAGTTGACATCTCCCAGAGCCGCTGCCGTACTGATGGTAGCCATAGCGGTCTGGGCAACGGTTCGGATCGCCCGGATGGCCGCCGCCTTCAGCCACAATTTGTTCTTATTGCTCATAGGCTTCCTCCTTCATCAGCGCTACACCGGAATGTCCGCCGGGATCCCGCCCGGCAGCAGACCGGCAGCAGACTTGTGCGTCAGCCCAGAGAGCTTCCGCACTACCATCAGCATATCAAAAACGGGGCTTGCCCGGCACCTGCCCAGACAGCTGCTCCCCTCCTCCGTTTTATCCGATTTTCCCTAGTCATTTTCCGGCAGCCTGTTTTTCTTCCTTTTCATGAAGATCCAGCCGGAAACGGGAAACGGGAAAAAATTTGCACCCGCCCCCTTTCCTGCCAAGCGCCACCGGGGCTGCTTTCCCCCGGTCACCAGCCAGCGCATCCAGTCAAATACTGGGATAAACACCATGCACAGTCCCCACCAGATGGCCGCAAACTGGGGGCAGATCTGCCCCCACAAATTAAAGGGCAGCCGGGAGTAGTCCCAGATTCCCAGACCCAGCCAGACATTCAGCACCAGTCCCGCTGCCAGCTCCACCAGCGTCACCAATCCGGCACAAATCAGCGCCTGTATGGACAGCTTCATTTCCCAGGGCAGGCCCTCTCCGGCCCGTTCCACCGGGATACACAGCACGATCGCCAGCACCAGCATGGTCCAGCTGATCCGCTCCGGCTCCCCCCGCAGGGTTTTATAGGCCACCTCTAAAAGAAAGTACGCCGTACCGCCCCAGGTCCACAGCAGCATGGACAGTACCCAGCCTCCGGCCCGCTTCTTACGAAAGCTGTGCAGGGCCCCCGCCGCGCCGGTCGCCATATACCTCTCCCTTTCTTTTCCGGAAGCCGTCCCGGAACCGTCTGAAATATGCCCGCTTTGTCCGTACCTTCCCAACATCGTCTTGTCTCCTTATCCGCAGCTTTCCACCGGAAACACGCATTTCCGCCAGAAATGCCGCGCTTTTTTACAAGTATTCCCCGGGACGGCACACTTAGAACCGGAACTTTTTCCTAGGCTTTCGGCAGCGTTCTCCGGTACTTATCCCGGGTCAGAAAAAGCTCCGGCAACTGCCGCAATATCCGCCTGCGCCAAATTTTTGTCCCGAGAGAGCGGGCCTTCCGTGAAACTATGCGGGGCATTTAACTGGATTTACGCCATCAAATGCCACACGTTCTCTAATTCGATTATAAGGAAAATCCCCTTGATTTTCACAGGCAACTTGGAACAAGTTTTCCATCTCCATTCCTGCACGTCCTTTGTGCGCCTCGGCGCCCATATCCAACATGCGCCGCCTTTCCATGGCTTCCGGAGTGGAAATTTGCCGAAAGGTATGGTATAGTGGTCAAAAAAACGGTCCACGCTGCGGAACGGAAAACCAGTGTTGGATATGGAGCAGTTTATGAGCGTTGAAATTCTGGTCGTGGACGACGAATGTGTCATCGCGGACCTGGTGGAAGTCTATCTGAAAAACGAGGGCTATCATGTCCACAAATTCTACAATGCCGCAGGGGCGCTGGAATGCGTGCGGCGGGAGCATCTGGATTTGGCCATTTTGGATGTGATGCTGCCCGATATGGACGGCTTCACCCTCTGCCAAAAGATCCGGGAGGATTATCTCTTCCCCATTCTGATGCTCACCGCCCGGGTCGAGGCTATGGACAAGATCACCGGGCTGACCCTGGGGGCAGACGATTACATCACCAAGCCCTTCAACCACTTGGAGCTGGTGGCTCGGGTCAAGACCCAGCTGCGCCGGTACACCCGGTACAATCCCGGCGGACAGGCTCCCCAGGCGCCTCAGGAATACGACATCCGGGGACTGCAGATCTCCCGGGCCAACCACAAATGCACCCTCTTTGGCCAAGAGCTGGCCCTCACGCCCCTGGAGTTCTCTATTCTATGGTATCTGTGCAGCCGGCAGGGGCAGGTGGTCTCCAGCGAGGAGCTGTTTGAGGCAGCCTGGGGCGAGAAGTATATGGACAGCAACAACACCGTCATGAGCCACATCGCCCGACTGCGGGAAAAAATGCACGAGCCCAGCCGCAGACCCAAGTTCATTAAAACTGTCTGGGGGGTAGGGTATACCATTGAGTAAGTTCACATTCGATCCGGCGCTGCTGGAAAAGAGCAAGCGCACTGCCAGAAAGACCTGGGCCAGCTATCTGCTGGCCCTGATCGCCTGGGTTGCGTTTGTCATCGTCATGGCGACAGCGTGCTTTCTCCTGTGCAGCTCCATCACCTGGTACGACGGGTTTTTATACCGCCTGCTCAACTGGGTGCAGAACTACATCGTCTTTGTCTGCACCTTCGTGGTGCTGGCAGGCTGGGTGGTCATCAGCTATTTCTATATCGCCGAGCCGGCCCGGAACCTGGAGCTGCTGCTCTCCGCCGCCGGAGATCTGGCCCATCCTACAGAAGATCCTATCTCCCTGCCCAAGCCCCTGAAAAGTGCGGAGGACCAGCTCAACCTAGTCCGGGAGCAGGCTCTGCGGGATACCCGGGCCGCCCGGGAAGCCGAACAGCGGAAAAACGATTTGGTCGTCTACCTGGCCCACGATCTGAAAACGCCGCTGACCAGCATCATCGGCTATCTGACGCTGCTGCGGGACGAACCGCAGATCTCGCCCCAGCTGCGGGAGCGCTATACCGATATCGCCCTGGAAAAGGCGGAGCGGTTGGAGGATCTGGTCAACGAATTCTTTGACATCACCCGCTTCAGTCTGACTACCCTAGAGCTGGAGTATCAGTCCGTGGATCTGACCCGGCTGCTCCAGCAGCTGGCCAGTGAGTTTGCTCCCGTGCTGCAGGAAAAGGGCATGGACTGCACCCTGTCCCTTCCCCCGGCGCTCAGCGCCGTCTGCGATCCGGATAAAATCGCCCGGGTGTTTGACAATCTGCTCAACAATGCCTGTCACTATGCCTACCCCAACTCCACCCTTTCCATCGAGGGCCTTGAAAACGGGGATGTGATCGTCCTCCGCTTCCGCAACGCCGGCCACACCATTCCCCAGGAAAAGCTTCATCGGATGTTCGAGCGCTTTTTCCGGCTGGACAGCTCCCGCAGCACAAAAAGCGGAAACGCCGGGCTGGGCCTGGCCATCGCCAAGGAGATCGTGGCGGCCCACGGCGGCACCATCACCGCCCAAAGTGCGGCGGAGCAGATCATCTTTACGGTCGCGCTGCCCGCCTCTCCCCAGCCGTAAGAAAATCGCAAGAATTTCTCCAGAGTTTCGCAAGGACCCTGAGAGGGAAAACAAAAGTAAAAAATGCCTTGTCCTGCTACCATTTCGGTATCAGGACAAGGCATTTTGCTTTTGGGGAGGTCTTTGCATGAAAACCATTTTGATTCTCTTCGGCGGCTGCTCCACGGAATACGGCGTATCCCTGCAGTCAGCCCATGCCGTTTTAGAACACCTGGATGCCACCCGTTACCGCGCCCTGCCGGTGGGCATCACCCGGGCTGGACAGTGGCTGGTCTACACCGGGGACATCCACCGGCTCATCGACGACAGCTGGCAGAGCGGGGAATGCGCCCCCTGCACGCCGCTGCTTACCCGGGGCGTGCGGCGGCTGCTGCTCTTAGATGGGTCCGGGCAGCAGCTTGCCTTTGACGCGGCACTGCCCATACTCCACGGGAAAAACGGAGAGGACGGCACCGTGCAGGGGCTTTTGGAGCTGGCAGATATCCCTGTTATCGGCTGCGGCTCTTTGTCCAGCGCCCTGTGCATGGATAAAGACCGGGCCCACAAGCTGGTGCGGCAGGCCGGGATCCGGGTCCCCCGCAGTGCCGTTTTCCGCCGGGGCGTCCGTCAAGAGGAGCTGCTGGCAGCGGGAAATATGCTGGGCTATCCCCTGTTCGTCAAGCCCGTGCGGGCGGGTTCTTCCTTCGGTATCAACCGGGTGACAGCACCGGCCCAGCTCCAGGCCGCCGCGGCATCAGCCTTTGCCATCGACCGGGAGATCCTGTTGGAGGAAGCCATTTCCGGCTTTGAGGTAGGCTGTGCCGTTCTGGGCACCGAGGAGCTGACAGTGGGCATGGTGGATGAGATCGAGCTGACCGGGGGCTTTTTCGACTTTGAGGAGAAGTATACCCTCAAGACCTCTGCCATCCACTGCCCCGCCCGCATCCGACCTGAGCAGGTCACTTGGATCCAGTCCACCGCCAAGACCATTTACCGGGTCCTGGACTGCAAGGGCTTTGCCCGGGTGGATCTGTTCCTCACCCCCCAGGGAGAGCTGGTGTTCAACGAGGTCAACACCATTCCCGGCTTCACCACCCACAGCCGCTATCCCAACATGATGCAGCAAATCGGAATGGACTTTTCCACTCTCATCACCCGCATAATTGAAACGGAGGTGGGCACATGAGGACCACCACCCTTTCCCGGGAGCAGACCGGCACCGGCCCGCTGATCCGGGTCAATCCCAGCTCCCCCCTGCGTGAGACAGCGGCCTTCCGCTATGTGGGCATCCCCCACGCCATAGTGCTGGAGGAAAACGACCTGTGCCTGGATGCGTATCGGAACTTCGTCCGCAAAAAGCCACGGCTTTGCCGCTTGGATGCCCGGCACCGGGCCACGGTGTACCAGCCGTCCTGCCGGGGCGACACGGTGAAGCTGACGGTGCCGGAACGCTGCTGCCAGTTTTCCGCAGGCAACAACGGCGGCTTCTTTCTCACGGTTTTGGGGGATGTGCTGTGAAGCCGAAAACACGCTTCCCGGCTCTGGACCGGTTTCGCCTGCTGGCCGCCGTACTGGTGATCTGCAACCACACCTCTCCCCTGGCCAGCTATACGGCCTTGGGCGATTTCTGGCTGACCCGGGTACTGGCCCGGCTGGCAGTCCCCTTTTTCTTCATGGTCAGCGGGTACTTTCTGGCCCAGGGCAAATGGCGCTCGTTGGGGGCCTTTCTCAAAAAGCTGCTGCTCCTCTATGGCTGCGCCATTTTGCTCTACCTACCGCTAAACTGGTACAGCGGCAGCTACACGCCCGGGCAATGGCTCCGGAACCTGCTGGCAGAGGGGACCTTCTACCACCTGTGGTACTTTCCGGCAACCATACTGGGCGCCGTGGTGGCCCGGCAGCTGAGTCGTTTGGGGCTGCCCGCCGCCCTGGGCATTGCGGCGGTGCTCTATCTGGTGGGGCTGGGCGGCGACAGCTATTATGGCCTGGCCGTGCAGGTCCCGGCGCTGAAAGCCCTCTATGACGGGATCTTCACCCTCTGCGGACACAGCCGCAACGGCCTGTTCTTTGCCCCGCTGTTCCTGCTGCTGGGGGCCGCCGGGGTCACTCTCCGGCGGTGGACGGCAGCCGCGGGCTTTTCCCTCTCCCTAGTTCTTCTGTCAGCGGAGGGGCTCTGGCTCCACAGCCTGGGAGTGCAGCGCCACGACAGTATGTATCTCGCGCTGCCGGTGGTGATGCTCTTCCTCTTCTCTCTGTTGCAAAGCTGCAACTCCGGGCGGGACAAGCGGGCCGGTGACCTGGCGCAGCTGGTGTATCTGCTCCACCCCTGGTGCATTGTTCTGGTGCGGGGCGGGGCAAAGGCACTGGGGCTGGAAGGACTGTTCATTGAAAATAGCCTGGGCCATTTTGCTGCCGTGGCCATCTTCAGCTTCTGCGCCGCCGGTCTGCTGCTCCGCCTGCGCCCCCGAAAGCTGCGGCCAAAGAGCCGGGCCTGGCGGGAGATTGACCTGGACGCCCTCGTCCACAATGCCCGGGTGCTGCAATCCGCTCTGGCTCCCGGCTGCCGTCTGATGACAGTGGTCAAGGCCGACGCTTACGGCCACGGGGCAGTGACGGTGGCCAAAGCCCTGCGCCGGGCGAAGGTGGATGCCTTTGCCGTGTCCTGCCTGGCGGAGGGAGTGGCCCTGCGCCGCCGGGGCGTGCGGGGAACCATCCTGATCCTGGGCTACACGCCGCCGGAGGATGCCCCTGTGCTGGCCCGCTGGCATCTGACTCAAACGGTAGTGGATGAAGCCCACGGCCAGGCTCTTTCCGCCCAGGGTGTGCCTGTTTCGGTTCACCTGGCCTTGGACACGGGGATGCACCGGCTGGGCTTGTCCACCGTGGACTATGCCACCATTGCTCGGATGTATCGCCTGCCCAACCTGAAGATCCGAGGGGTTTTCTCCCACCTGTGCGTTTCAGACAGTCAAGCCCCGGAGGATGTGGCTTTCACCTATGCCCAGCTCACTCGATTTTATGGCACGCTGGACTGGCTGCGAAATCAAGGCTTGGACCCAGGCGCCGTCCATATTCAGTCCAGCTACGGCATCTGGAACCTGCCCCAGCAGAGCTGCACCTACGCCCGGGCGGGCATCGCCCTCTACGGAGTCCACAGCGGCACCGCCCCCACCCGGCGCAGTCTGGACCTGCGGCCGGTGCTCTCTCTGCGGGCGCGGGTGGCATCGGTACGCACCGTCCCCACGGGACAGGGCGTTGGCTACGGCCTGGATTTTCACGCCCGCCGGGACACCCGCCTGGCAGTGGTAAGCATCGGCTACGCCGACGGACTGCCCCGCTGCCTGGCCCAGCAGGGCGGGCAGGTCCTCATCCGGGGGCAGCTGTGTCCTATGGTGGGGCGGATGTGCATGGATCAGCTGCTGGTGGATGTAACGGACCTGCCCCAGGCCGTCCCGGGAGATATGGTCACCCTCATAGGCCGGGATGGTGATGGAGAACTTCGGGCGGAGGAACTGGCCTGGCAGTGCGGCACCATCACCAACGAGCTGCTTTCCCGCATGGGAGCCCGCCTGCCGCTGGTATCCGTCTGACGCTGCCCGCTCTCCCCCTGAAGCTCCGTAA
>JAHHSB010000006.1 GCA_020025415.1 Oscillibacter sp.
CAGTCCCCCCAGGCTGCGGAGGAAATTCTGGGCCAGCTGGCCCCGGATGATCTCCGGCCGGTTTTTCCGCAGCCAGATCAGCGCCCGGGGATCAAAGCTCTCGATGCAGCAGCGCACCCGGAAACGGTCCAGGCACGCCACCGTCCGGGCGCACAGCTCCGCCCAGTTGCCCTCTTCCACCTTCAGCTCGATCACAAGGGGCGTCTGTCCTTCAAACAGAGCCAGCACCTCCTCCAGCAGGGGGATGCGCTCATCCGTCCCCTCCAGGCGCAGCTTCTTGAGCTCCGGGACGGTCCACTCCTCCACCCGACCTTCCACGCCGCAGGTGCGCAGCAGGCTGCTGTCGTGAATGACCGCCAGGCGCCCATCCCGGGTCAGATGTACATCCAGCTCCGCCCCACAGCCCCGGATGATAGCCTCAGCAAAGGCGGCCATGGAATTTTCCGGCACCTCCGGCCGGTGGAACCAGCCCCGGTGGGCATAGCGGTAACGGGCCAGCTCCGGCCAGTCGGGATGATCCTTCCGGCCCCGGGTCAGGGCCCACCAGCCCAGGCCCACGGCGGCACCCCCGCCGGCAATCAGCGTTAATGGTTTCAGCATAGTTCCCTTCCTATTTTCTCCCGTCAGTCCTCGCCGTCATCGAAGCGCTCCAGCCCCCGCTTCCGGGAAGCCAGGCTGTCTTCGTGGCGGGCCAGCAGCATGGTCACAAAGCCGGCGGCGGCAATCACCGCCGCGCACAAAAATAGCAGCTCATAGCCGCGCCAGCGCAGCAGCGCCCCGGCGGCAATGGGGCACCTTCTGGGCCACCATGGAAACGCAGATGGCTGAAAAGGCAAAGCCCGCCAGCACCGTACGCCGGACACTGCGGTTCATGGTTTCTCTGCTTTCGCCTGCCTCAGCGCCGTTGTCAGGGCCGCCACGTCGTCATAGATGGCCCCGGGGCGGATGTCGGAGGCCTCGGCGTCGGCCCGGCTGCTCTCCCCCGAGAGCACCAGCACCGTGTCCACCCCGGCGTTGACGCCGCAGGCAATGTCCGTGTAGAGCCGGTCCCCCACCAGCAGCGTCTCCTCCGGACTGCAGCCGGTGCGGGCCATCGCCAGCTCTACCATCTCCGGCCGGGGCTTGCCGATGAAGCGGGGCTCCCGTCCGGTGGCCCGGGTAAGCATCTGACAGACGCTGCCGCAGTCAGGCACCGCGCCATACCAGGTGGGGCAGACCCAGTCGGGATTGGTAGCGATGAAATCCACCCCCCGATTGAGCAGAATGCACGCGTTTTCCAGCTTCTCAAAGGTCAGCTCCGTGTCAAAGCCGCAGATCAGCGTGGTCACCGACTCCTCCGGCCCCCGGGCCAGATCGAAGCCCTCCTCCCGCAGCTGGCGGCACAGTGCCGCCGTCCCAAAGACATAATAGCGGTCCGCCGGGGTTTTATGCCGGCGCAGATCTTCCGTCAGTGCGTCTACGGAGGTGAGGAACTCCTCCCGCCGGGTGGGGCTCAGCCCCAGCCGCTCCAGCTTCTCCACATAGGCCGTCCTATCCCGGGATGAGTTGTTGGTCAAAAACAGATACTGCCCGCCGGAGCGGCGGATCCACTCCAAAAACTCCCGGGCGCCGGGCAGCAGCCGCTCCCCGATGTAGAGCGTACCGTCCATATCCAGCAAAAACAAGCGTTTTTCAGCCAGGTTCAAGGTCTCGTTCCTCCGTTCTGCGCTGGGGCGGTGCCGCCCCTGGCTTTCACACAGGATACCATAGCATAAAGCCGCCCGGCTGACAAGCGCTCCTGCCTGCGTGCCGGGTAAAGGCGGGGTGAAATCTCCGGCGGCGCAAAAGGCCCGCCGGAAAACCCGGCGGGCCAGTAAAATGGGATCAGGTATTGTCGCGGCTGATGGGCTCCCGGAACAGCAGCCGGCGCATGGCCTTGGCGTTGAAGGGGATCAGGGGATAGAGATAGCCCCGACCCGCCACCGGCTTGGTGGTGGCCACCATCAGCAAAATACCCAGCAGCCCCACCACGAATCCGGCCATATCAAACAGGTAGCACAAAAACAGCAGCACCACCCGCAGCAGCTTGAAGGCGTAGCCCAGTTCATAGCTGGGCTGGGCGAAGGCCGCCACAGATACGAAGGCCATATACACCAGCACCTCCGGGCTCAGCCAGCTCGCCTGCACCGCGAAGTCGCCCAAAATCAGGGCACCCAGCATGGAAAAGGAGTTGGCCAAGGCATCGGGCGTACTCAGGGAGGCCAGCTTGAGCACGTCGATCATGAATTCCACCACCAGCAGCTGGGCGAATAGGGACAGGGCGCAGGGCTGGGGATAGGCCAAAAAGGACAGCCAGTCCGGCAGCCGCCCGGGCACGCTGACCAGCAGATACCACACCGGGGTGATCAGCAGCGACATAATGAACACCACCACCCGCACCAGGCGCAGATAGGTGCCCACCAGGGGTGGGAAATAAAAGTCGTTGGCCTCCTGGGTAAAGTCGAACAACGACGAGGGGAAGATCATGGCCACCGGGGAGTTGTCCACCATCACCACCACGCTCCCCTCCAGCACGCAGGCCGCCGCGGCGTCAGGCCGCTCGGTGCAGCGCACCGTGGGAAAGGGATTATACCACTGGCGGGGGCAGATGGCCTCCATCACGCTCTCTTGTCCCATGCTCAGGGAGCGGGCGGAGATGGCCTGAATCTTTTGATGCAGCTCCTCCACCAGCTCCGGGTCCGCCCGGTCTTCCAGGTAGCACAGTGCGATGTCCGTGCGGGAATGTTCCCCCGCCTGCAGGCCTTTGATCGTCAGCTTGGGATCCCGGATCCGCCGACGCAGCAGCGCCAGGTTGGGGATCAGCGCCTCCACAAAGCCGTCATGGGCGCCCCGGAGCACCTTGCCGTCCGCCGGTTCCGACACACTGCGGGATGGATAGTTCTTGACGTCGATCAGCGCCCCGCCCCGCAGCCCGTCGATAATGAGCAGCGTCTTGCCCAGCAATACCGCCGTGGTGATCTCCTCCAGATCCTCTGCCACATTGGCCTCCAGAAAGCTGACGTGGTTGCTGAGGAAATCCTCCATCCGGGTCATGGTCGCCACCGTCTCCGGCTTCAGGCCCAGCCACAGCGCGCACATCCGCTCCAGGATCTGGTCGCAGCCGTATCCATCCACCACCCAGACCCGGGCCCGCCGGCCCCCGATGCGCAGATCCCGGTTCACCAGGTCGCAGCAGCGCCCCACTCCCAGCAGATCATCCAGGCGGCGAACATTGTCTTCATAGTCAAAAGAAAGTTTTTCCATACCGTACCTCCAGACTCTTGGAATTAGTATGTTCCCTTCTTTGCTCCCCTATCCCACAAAAAAGCGGAGCGCCATTCCGGCGCCCCGCTTTTGTTGTATATTTTATACTTTTTTCTCAAAATAGTAGTAGGTTTCATCTTCCCCGCAGGGCCGCATACAGGAGGCCAGCATCTTGCGGGAGGCCTCGTTTTCCCGCAAGCACTTAGCCACCACCCGGCTCAGCTGGGCCTTGTACAGGGCCCAGTCCGCCACGGCGGCAAAGGCCTCCGTCCCGTAGCCGCTGCCGGCGTAGTCCCGGGCGATGCGGCAGCCCAGCTCCGCCTCCCCCCGGTAGTTGAAGCGGTAGAGCACCGCCTCACCGATGCACTTGCCCTCCAGCCGGACGGCGAAATTCACCGCCAGACCCGCGGCAAAGTCCCTCCGGGCCACGTTCAGGAAGCTGTCCTCCTCCACCGGGCCGCCCAGGCCGGCCACGTCGTCGTAGCCCCACCAGCGGTTGCGTTCACTGTCCAGCACCAGGGCGTTGTAGGCGGGCAGGTCCGCCTCCGTCAGGGCCGACAGCTCCAGCCGCTCGCTTTTAATCACCGGGATCTCCGGCACGTTGGCCTGCAGCTCGGTCCTCACCTCAAAGCAGTACTTACTCAGCAGCTGGGCGGGGCCGTACTGGAGCTTGGAGGTGCGCAGTCCCCGCTCCCCCGCGTCATCCTCCCGGTTGATCCAGCGGCAGCGCTCCCCATAGTGCTGGGCAAAGGACTGCACCAGGGCGGGGTACACGCCCGGATAGGAGTACAGGGCCTTTTCAATGTGGATAATCAGCGTCTCGCCGCAGCGCTCCGCCAGGGATAGGGCAATGAGCTTGTCCCCGTCAAACATGCCGCCGCCCAGGAACCAGGACCGGTCCAGCAGCCGCAGCATCTTTTTGGCCAGCTCCAGCTCCCGCCGGGCCTTGGGCTCGTTGGCCTTGGGGAACTCCTGGGCAAAATCCTCCCAGAAGCGCTCAATAGCCGGGGCGTCTGCCGCCGTCAGGGGGCGGAACTGGGCATTCGGGCAGGTCTTCTGGAATTTTTTAATGTGGTTGCGCTGGCCGGCGTAGTGCCGCCCGGTGAAATACCGCAGATCCTCGGAATAATAAAGGTAGTCCCGCCAGGAGCGGATATCACTCACCGTCACATAGGGGTAGCGGGCCAGCAGGCCGCAGATCTTGGACGCCGGCACCACGGAGATCACCAGGGGCACGCCCCGCTCCATGCAGTCGTCCTCAATGGCCTGCAGGGCCGCCTGCTCGTCCCCCCCGGGGCCGGGCACGGGATAGTCGTACATCACCCGCCCGTCGATCTCGTTGCGGATCACCAGACAGCCGGCCACCTCGGCCCAGGCCGGGTGCAGCGTGGTGCGCCACATCAGCTTGGTCCCCACGGAATACTCGCAGAGCTGGTAGCGGCAGTCCTGATAATAGCGGCGCAGCCGGGCGCCGTCCCGCTGTTGCACGGGTTGCATCTTCAGCATGGTCATGGATTTCCTCTTTTCTCAAGTCCGATGGGTACACGGCCGGGTCTTCCCCTCCGCCCTTGGCAGACGGAGCGGGACGCGGTCGGACATTTGCCGTCTTATTATACCCATTTGACCGCGGAAAGGCAAGGCCTGCCCTGTTTTCGCCCGGTGTCAGGGAAATTCAGTCCTCTTTTTTCTCGGGCCGCGCCCGCTCGATGTAACCGATACCGTAACAGCCCGGCCCCACGTGGGTGCCGATAACGGCGCCCAGTTCGCTCATGCTGCTCCCGGACAGGCCGAAGGCCCGGCTGATCTTTTCCTGATAGGCGCGTGCCATATCATGGGCGCAGGAGTGGGGAAACACTACGGAATAGCCGGTGTCGATGGGATACTGGCGAATAAAGTCCAGGGTGTATTCCAGGATCTTCTGGCGGCCCTTTACCTTGCCTACGGACTTAACCTCACCGTCCACCACGGCCACCACCGGAGAGATGCCCAGCATGGTGCCCAGCACCGCAGCGGAGCCAGAAATCCGGCCGCCCATCTTCAGATACTTCAGCGTCTGGACGAAGGCGATCAGCCGCACTCGGGAGCGCAGCTCCTCGATCTTGGCCACGATCTCCGCAGCGCTGCAGCCCTCATCCCGCATCCGGGCCGCAATGCGCACCAGCAGGCCCAGGCCCACGGTGACATTCAGGGAGTCCACCAGGTGGACCCGCTCACCTCCCTCCACCATCCCCTTGGCAATGGCAGTGGACTGGAAAGTGCCCGATATGGACGCTTTTGCTGAAAAGTTCAATGATTTTCTCGTGCATATTTTCAATGGGATCCTCAAGTCCGAGGAGGCGGTAGTGCGCCGCCAGCGGGATGCGGACCTGTCCATCAGCGAGCTGCACCTGCTGGATGCCGTGGGCCGGGGAACGCCGGGCCGAAACTCAGTCAGCGACCTGGCCGAGGCTTTGGGAATCACCAACTCCTCCGTGACCATCGCGGTGAACAAGCTGGTGAGCAAGGGCTGCCTATGCAAGACCCGCAGCGGCAGTGACGGGCGTGCGGTGTGCATTACCCTGACGCCCCGGGGGGAGAAGCTGCTTTCTTATCACCATAAGTTCCATGAGGAGATGGTGCAGGCCGTGGCGGCGGACCTGACCGAAGAGGAAAAGGTGGTGCTGCTGTCGGGGCTGGAAAAGCTCAGTGCCTATTTCAATCAGCATCACTGCTGCCACAGCGGCGGCGCCGGGACAGAACAGGTTTGATAACCAAAAGGCCGGCTGGCAAGATTGCCAGCCGGCCTTTTTTCGCTCTCATGCCCCCTGCCGGGGAAAGACCAGGGTAAAGACGCTGCCCTTGCCCTCCTCACTCTGGAGGCACACCGTGGCGCCCAGATAGGCGGCGCCGTGCTTGACAATGGATAGGCCCAGACCCGTCCCCTCGGTGGAGTGGCTCTTGTCCACCCGATAGAAGCGCTCGAAAATCCGGTCCCGGGCCTCGGCGGGAATACCGATGCCCGTATCCTCCACCTGCAAGGTGATGCCCTCCGGGTTCTCCCCGGTGGTGACAGTCACACGGCCCCCAGCCCGGTTGTAGGCCACGGCGTTGTCGCAGAGGTTGTAGACCACCTCCGTAACAATCTGAGGCACGCCCCGCACCGTCTCCGGCTGCCCCCGGACTTCCAGGGTGATGTTCCGTTTTTCCGCCGCGGGACGCACCTGCTCCAGCACCTCCCGGACCAGGCTCTGCAGCTCCACATCCGACCAGTCGGAGATGGAACCGCCCTCATCCAGCTGGGAGAGGCGGATGATGTCATTGACCAGCTGGATCAGCCGGCGGGTCTCCTTATAAATGTTCCCGGCAAAGTGGGACACGTCTTCCGACCGCACCAGTCCGTTGCCCAGGATCTCCGCCGTGCCCAGAATGGAGGTGAGGGGCGTTTTCAGCTCGTGGGAGACGTTGGCGGTAAACTCCCGCCGCAGGCTCTCCCGCCGCTCCTTTTCCGTCACGTCCAGAATCACCAGCACTGCGCCGGTAAGATGCTCCTCCTGAAAGACCGGGCTGGCAATCACCTGGCGGCAGCTGTCATCCTTTTCCATCAGCTGCTCACTGTGCCGGCCGGCCAGGGCCTGCTCCACGCAGCGGCGGAAGCCAGCCTCCCGATTGAGCTGATAGGCGCTGACCTCCCCGTCCATGGGGACTGTTTCTGCCCGCAGCAGCCGCAGCGCCGCAGCATTGTACGACAGCACCGTGGTCTTGCAGTCCAGGACCAAAAAGCCCTCGCTCATATTCTCGGTAATGGCGGCAAACTCCTCCTGCCGGCAGCGCAGCTGGGCTATCTGCCGCTGGATCTGCCGGTTCTGGCTGCGAATCTTGGCCAGCAGAGGGGTGATCTCGTCATAATAGGGTGTCTCATCCCCGGGATTGGACACATCGATGGCATTGATGGGCTCCACAATCTGCCTGGCCACCCGGGAGGCCAGGAACCCGGCCAGCACCAGGGCCGCCAGCACCACGATGGCCACCGGCTGCAGCATCTGGAGCACCATCAGCCACACGGAATACTGGGAATCCGACGCCCGCAGCACCGAACCGTCGTCCAGGCGCAGGGCATAGTAAATGGTCTTTTGGGCCAGGGTCTCGGAATAGCGCTCCGACTGGCCGTGGCCCAGGATCAGGGCGTCCCGGATCTCCTCCCGGTCAGCATGGTTTTCCATCTGGGAGGCATCCTCCTGATTGTCGTAGATTACCGTGCCGTCCGCCGCCACCCAGGTGATGCGGCTTCTGGATTGAAGTCCGTCAAAATAGTCCAGCCCATTCTGCTCCACGCCCTGGGCGATGTACACCGTCTGGTTGGCCAGTTCCACTTCTACCCGCTCCAAAAAATAGGCGTGCAGCACACCGATGATCAGCACCAGGCAGGCCAGCAGCGCCGCCAGGGTTACCGTAAGGATGGAGCGGAAAATCCGTTTTGTCATTCCTCCCCACTCCTCACTTCCGTCATTTTATAACCATAGCCGCGGACGGTCTCGATACACTCCCCCGCCGGGCCCAGCTTCTGGCGCAGCGTCCGCACATGGACGTCCACCGTTCGGGTTTCGCCAGTGAAGGCGTAGCCCCAGACGCTCTGGATCAGCTTCTCCCGGGAGAATACCTGCCCCGGGGAGCGGATCATCAGGCTGAGCATTTCAAACTCCTTCTGGGTAAGGGTGACCTCCTTGCCGTCCACCTCCACCAGGTGCTTGTCGGGGATAACGGTCAGGGGCCCCAGATGATAGGCCTGGGCCTGCGCCGCCGTCCGGCGCAGCAGCGCCCGGATGCGGGAGAGCAGCTCCATCATGCCGAAGGGCTTGGCCACATAGTCATCGGCGCCCCCATCCAGGCCCAGCACCTTGTCATACTCCGTGCCCTTGGCCGTGAGCAGGATGATGGGTAGCCGCTCCGTGCGGGAGGCAGTGCGCAGCTTTTTGAGGATGGTCAGTCCATCCTCTTCCGGCAGCATCACATCCAGCAGCACCAGCTCCGGCAGCTGCTGGACCATGGCGTCCCAGAATTCCGAGGGCTTGGCAAAGCCGCAAGCCTCCATGCCCTGGCTGCTGAGGGTATAGATCACCAGATCCCGGATGCTGTTGTCGTCTTCCAAAAGATAGATCATCGGGAAAGTCCCTCCCTGTGGTGTTTCAAATTCCGCCCGGGGCGGTGCGCCGTCAAATCAGCTGCTGCTCGTTGATGATCAGCTTGAACTGCAGGCCCAGCTTTTCCGCCGCCTTGCGGCAGAGGATCATGCGCTGCATAAAGATTTCAAAGTAGTCCATCACCGAGCCGTACTTGGTGTCAACGGACAGCTTGAGCTTGATGAGGCTGTGCTCTTCGTTGACCTTGAGCACCGATTTGGTCACCGAGTAGTTCACCCGGTCGTGGATATCGAAATTCAGCGTGTCCTCGTTGCGCACCCGGCTGCGGCGCACGTCGGACTTGTCCGCCAGGATCAGCGCTGCGGCCACGGCGTTCACCGGCACGCCCGTGCCCTCGTCGTGGTTGCCGATGGCGGTGACGATGGTGGCGATATCCTCCGGATCACAGTTGAGATTATCCAAGAGCCGGAAGGCCATCACCGCGCCGGACTGGGAGTGGTCCACCCGGTTGACCAGATTGCCGATATCGTGGAGCCAGCCGGCGATCTTCACCATCTCCACCTCCCGAGCCGAATAGCCCAGGGTCTCCAGGATATAGCCAGCCGTCTCCGCCACCTTGGTCACATGGGCAAAGCTGTGCTCGGTAAAGCCCAGGGTCACCAGGGATTCATCCGCCCGTTCGATATAGGTGCGGATGGCAGGGTTGTTTTTTACCTCTTCATAAGTCAGCATCACAGCCGCCTTTCCGCGCGGCTCCACCCTGACCGGTCAAAGCCGCTGCTTGTCGTTGCTCTCGGGGTGCTCACCGGTGATGGAGTACTCCACCCATTCGGCCACGTTGGTGGCGTGGTCCCCGATGCGTTCAAAATATTTGGCCACCATCAAAAGATCCAGACCCAGCTCGCCGTTTTGGGCATCGGCAGCGATCAGCTCGATCAGCTCGGCCTTGACCCGGTCAAACAGCCGGTCCACCCGGTCGTCGGCAGCCATCACCCGGCGGGCCAGCTCCAGGTCCCGGCGCACAAAGGAATCCACGCTGTCGGTAACCATGGCAGCGGTGGCCCGGGCCATATCAGCGATGTGCAGCTTGCCGGACTCGGAGGGGATGGTGATATAACGGGTCAGCTCGGCGATGTCCGCCGCCTGGTCGCCGATGCGCTCCAAGTCGGAGATCATCTTCAGCGCCGCAGAGATCTCCCGCAGGTCGCCGGCCACCGGCTGCTGCTGGAGCAGCAGCTTCAGGCACAGGCTCTCCACGATCCGCTCCTTCTGGTCGATCTCCCGCTCGCTTTCCATGGCCCTTTCCGCCAGCTCAGCGTCCTTTTTCAGCAGGGCCTCCGTGGCCTGGGAAATGGCGTCCTCGCACAGGGCGCCCATTTGAATCAGCTCAATATGCAGCTGCTGGAGCTGCTCATCAAAACGATTGCGCATCTTGCCCCTCCTTATCCGAACCGACCGGTAATGTAGTCTTCTGTCTTTTTCTCCTTGGGGCTGGAGAAGATCTGTTCGGTATCGCCGAACTCCACCAGCTCGCCCAGCAGGAAAAAGGCGGTCTTGTCGGACACACGGGTGGCCTGCTGCATATTGTGGGTTACCATGATGACAGTATACTTGCTTTTCAGCTCCACCGCAAGGTCTTCGATCCGGGAAGTGGAAATGGGATCCAGGGCGCTGGTAGACTCGTCCATCAGCAGGATATCCGGCTCCACTGCCAGGGCCCGGGCGATGCACAGCCGCTGCTGCTGACCGCCGGAGAGGCCCAGGGCGCTTTTCTTCAGCCGGTCTTTCACCTCATCCCAGATGGCCGCGCCCCGCAGGGAGTTCTCCACAATCTCGTCCAGCTTGATCCGGGAGCGGATGCCGTGAGTCCGGGGGCCGTAGGCCACATTGTCGTAAATGCTCATGGGGAAGGGATTGGGCTTCTGGAAGACCATGCCCACCTGCTTGCGCAGCCAGGTGGTATCCACGGCGGGGTCGTAGATGTTCCGCCCAGCATAGTTCACCTCGCCGGTGATCTTGATGCCGGGGATCAGGTCGTTCATGCGGTTGAGGGTTCTTAAAAAGGTGGACTTGCCGCAGCCAGACGGCCCGATCAGAGCGGTGATCTGGTTTGCAGGAATGTCCATATTGATATGATACAGGGCCTGATGCTCCCCGTACCACAGGTTCAGGTCCTTGGCCTGGATGATCGTAGACATCATGCTTCTCCTCACTTCTTGAGTTTGTGCCCGGCCCAGTTGGCCGTCAGGTTGATCGCCAGGGTCAGTATCATCAAAATTGCTGCGATAGCGAAGGCCGCCTCCGTCTCGCCCTTCTCGCTGTACATATACAAGGCCACCGTCAGCGAGCCGGAAGCCGTCTGCAGCGAGGTGAAAAAGTTGTTGACCACCACGCCGAAGCCGGCGGTGTAGAGCAGCGCGGCGCTCTCGCCCACGATGCGGCCTACCGCCAGGATGCAGCCGGTGACGATACCGTCCACGGAGCTGGGCAGCACCACGGTGCGCACCATACGCCACTTGCCAGCGCCCAGGGCCAGCGCCCCCTCCCGATAGGACTGGGGCACGGTCTTCAGGCTCTCCTGGGTGGTACGGACGATGGTGGGCAGGATCATCACCACCAGCGTCAGGCTGCCGGCCAGCACGCCGGTCTTCAGGCCCATCAGCTGGGTGAACACCAGCATGCCCACCAGGCCGAAGATGATAGAGGGGATGCCCGTCAGGGTCTCGGTGGCGAACTCGATCACGGCCACCAGGCGGCGGTTGCGGGCGTATTCCGTCAGATAGATGGCCGCGCCCACGCCCAGGGGCAGCACGATCACCATGGCCAGGATCACCAGATACAGGGTGTTGAGAATGTTGGGCAGGATGCCGATGGTATCGTTGATATAGCTGGGCTCGGTGGAGACCAGCCCCCAGCTCAGGCAGGGGAGTCCCCGGTAGAAAATGTAGCCGATGATCAGCACCAGCAGGGCGCAGGTGATGAAGCCGCACAGGTATAAAATGCTCCGCAGCGTCCGGTCATAGGCCCGGCGGGAGGCAGAAAGCTTATGCTGTTCCACGTCAATCCTCCTTCTTCCGTTTGATGAACACGGTCAGAAACACGTTGATCATCATGATGAACAAAAACAGCACCAGTCCGATGGAGAACAGGGCGTTGCGGTGCAGTGAGCCCACGGAGGCATACGACATCTCCGAGACGATGGCAGTGGTCAAAAAGCGCACGGGTGTCAGCAGGCCGGGCATATTGGGCACGTTGCCCGCCACCATCATGATGGCCATAGCCTCGCCGATGGCACGGCCAATGCCCAGCACAATGGAAGTGGCGATGCCGCTGCGGGCGGCGGGAACGCTGACCCGGAAGACCGTCTCGATATACGTGGCGCCCAGGGCCAGGGAGGCCTCCTCATACTCCTGGGGCACGGCCCGCAGAGCGGTCTCCGACACAGAGATGATGGAGGGCAGGATCATGATGGCCAGTACCACAATGGCAGCCAGCAGTGTGGCGCCGGAGGGCAGATCAAAGGCCACCCGGATGGCGGGCACCAGCAAAATGATGCCCACCAGGCCGTATACCACCGAGGGGATACCCGCCAGCAGTTCCACCGCCGTGTGGATCACGGCGGCCACCTTGGGCGGGGCCACCTTGGCCAGGAAGATGGCGGTCATCAGCCCAATGGGAACTCCCACCAAAATGGCACCGCTGGTGCCGGCGATAGAGGTGAGGATAAAGGCCAGGATGCCGAAATCCCCCGTGGAGGCGTACCAGCGCTCTCCCAGCAGGAACTCACCCAGGCCGATCTCCTGAACGGCCGGAATGCCGGAGATGACCAGATACACACTGATGACCAGGACGAAGGCCACCGCAATCATCCCGCAGATGAAAAGCGCCGCGTTCATCACCGCTTCCAGCACCTTGCCGACGGTTTTCTTCTTCCGGGGACCCCGGGGTGTGTCCGAAACCCGGGAACCGGCCGTTTCATTATAAAGGGTCGCTTGATTTTCCATGTCGATTCTCCTTTTGGGGGGCAAGCACGCAGGCCGCCCGGATTTCGCACAGCAGCCGCCGCACCGATGTGGGTGCGGCGGCTGGCCCGCGCAGAGGGGTAAGTACTCTTATTCAGCCACGGGCACGGCGCCGGCCTTGGTAATCAGATCGTTGGCGTCCGTGGAGGTTGCGAAGTCGAAGAAGGCCTGAGCCGCATCGGACAGAGCCTTGTCGCTGCGGGTGACGAACACGAGGGGACGCTGAATGGCATAGCTGCCGTCCTGGACAGTCTCCTCAGAGGGAGCCACACCGCCGACAGTCAGGACGGTAATGCCCTCCTGGCCCTTCACAGCAGACAGAGAAGCATAGCCGATAGCACCTGGAGTGCTGCGCACAGCCTCGATGACGGCGCCGGTGGAAGACAGCTCCTGATCGCTCAGGCAGGCGTCCTTGGTGCCGGTGATGGACTCAAAGCCGTCCCGGGTGCCGGAACCGGACTCACGAATGATGCGGGCGATGGCGCCGGCCTCACCGCCGACCCCAGACCAGTCGCTGATCTTGCCGGTGTAGATGTCGGCGATCTGCTCGATGCTCAGGTCGGTGACAGTATTTTCAGAGTTGACGATGATGGCGATGCCGTCCAGAGCCACGGTGGTCTTAGTCAGGCCCTTGGCCTTCTCCTCGTCCTTCAGGTCACGGGAGGCCAGGCCGATGTCGCAGGTGCCGTTGGCCACGGCCTCAATGCCGGCGCCGGAGCCGGTGGGGTTATAGGAGACGGACACGCCGGTGTCGGCCTTGAACTGCTCACTCAGGACGCCGATCACGTCCTCCATGGAGGTGGAGCCGTCGGTGGAAACGCTGCCGCTGAGCTGGGTATCCTCGTCACCGCTCTGGGCGGAGGAAGAGGGCTGATTGCTGGAACCGCAGCCGGCCAGCATGGCGGCGGTCATAGTCAGGGCAAGAAACGCAGAAAGAAACTTCTTCATTCTTTTCATTACTCCTTTTTCATTAATGTTCCTACATTCACTGTTTTCCCGGGATCTCCCCGGTACGCACTCAGTATAGCGGGGCTTGTGTGAAGAATGTTATCCCGGTATTGTTAAGTCTGTGTAAAATCCCGCGAAGTTTGTAAAATTCCCTTTGTAAAATCTTCTTTTGTAAAATCTCTTTTGTAAAATCCCCTTTGTAAAATCCCGCAGCGGCACTGGGCGGCGGTCTTTTCTTATGTTTTCCCCTGTCTGCTCCTATCATTCTGCTCCTATCATAAAGGTACAGCGCCTCCGGTCCCAGTCTGGAAACCTACAGGCGCCGGGAGGTTTTTATAAAAAGAATCTGCGCGCTCACCCTGATCCCGGCCGCCCTGTGCTGCCTGTGAGCCTGCGGCCCCGGCAATGCCGGTGCCGGGTAGTACACCGTGGATCGCTTCACTGTCCAGGGCCGCAATGACTCCACCGGAGAGCGCGTCTCCCTGGACGCCTGAACTTTTTCTAAAACAGTAAACAAGCCGAAGCCCATCAAAGGGCTTCGGCTTGTTTTTTATGAGGGAGGACACCGCGCGGCGGCCCGTCTTCTGCTGCCCCGAGGAAAACCGCAGGGCAAGGTTCAGATGGCCGTATGGAAGGTACGGCGCACCACTTCCTCCTGCTGTTCCCGGCTCAGGCGGTTGAAATTCACCGCATAGCCAGACACCCGGATGGTCAGGCTGGGATACTTCTCGGGGTGATCCATGGCCTCGATCAGCGTCTCCCGCTGCAGCACATTCACGTTCAGGTGGTGGGCCCCCTGGCCGAAATAGCCGTCCAGAATGGACACCAGGTTGTCCCGGCGCTGCTCGTCGTCCCGGCCCAGGGCCTCGGGCACCACGGTGAAGGTGTTGGACACGCCGTCCTGGCACACATTCCGGTAGGGAATCTTGGCCACAGAGTTCAGGCTGGCCAGCGCGCCGTTCACGTCCCGGCCGTGCATGGGATTGGCACCGGGGGCCAGGGGCTCACCCAGCTTCCGTCCGTCGGGGGTGGTGCCGGTCTTTTTGCCGTACATCACGTTGGAGGTGATGGTCAGGGCAGACAGGGTGTGCTGGGCGTTGCGGTACAGGGGATGCTTTTTCAACTCCCGTGCGAAGGTGCGGACCACAAACACCGCCTCGTCATCGGCCCGGTCGTCGTCGTTGCCGTACTGGGGGAAGTCCCCCTCGGTAACAAAGTCCACGGCGATGCCCTGGTCGTTGCGCACGGGCTTGACCCGGGCGTAGCGAATCGCGGACAAAGAGTCCGCCGCCACGGAAAGGCCCGCAATGCCAAAGGCGGTCAGCCGCTCCACCTGGGAGTCGTGGAGGGCCATCTGGCTGGCCTCGTAGGCATATTTGTCGTGCATGAAATGGATGATGTTCATGGTGTCCACATATAGCTCCGCCACGTAGGCAAGAACCTTTTCGTAGTTCTCCCGCACCCGGTCGTAATCCAGCACCTCGTCGGTGATAGGCTCGATGCCGGGCACCACCTGCACACCCAGGCGCTCGTCCATGCCGCCGTTAATGGCGTAGAGCAGGCACTTGGCGATGTTGCAGCGGGCGCCGAAAAACTGCATCTGCTTGCCCAGCGTCATGGCCGAGACGCAGCAGGCGATGGCGTAGTCGTCACCGTAGATGGGGCGCATCAGCTCATCAGACTCGTACTGGATAGAGTCAGTGTCGATGCTCATTTTGGCGCAGTAGCGCTTGAAATTTTCCGGCAGGCGCTCGGACCACAACACCGTCAGGTTGGGCTCTGGGGCGCTGCCCAGATTGGTCAGGGTGTGAAGGCAGCGGAAGGAGTTTTTAGTCACCAGGGACCGTCCGTCCACGCCCATGCCGCCGATGGCCTCGGTGACCCAGGTGGGGTCGCCGCCGAAAAGCTCGTTATACTCCGGGGTACGCAGGTGACGCACCAGGCGCAGCTTGATGATGAACTGGTCCATCAGCTCCTGGGCCCCCTCCTCCGTGAGGACGCCCCGCTCCAGATCCCGCTCCATATAGATGTCCAGGAAGGTGGAGCAGCGGCCCAGAGAGGTGGCCGCGCCGTTATTTTCCTTCACGCCGGCCAGATAGGCCATGTACACGAACTGCACTGCCTCCCGGGCGTCAGCGGCGGGGGCGGACAGGTCCACCCCGTAGCGGGCGGCCATGGCCTTCACCTGGCCCAGGGCCCGGATCTGCTCAGAGATCTCCTCCCGCAGCCGGATGCGCTCGTCGTCCATGGGGCCGTCCAGCTCTAAAAGATCCTGCTGCTTAAACTCGATGAGCCGGTCAATGCCGTACAGGGCCACCCGGCGGTAGTCGCCGATGATCCGGCCCCGGCCATAGGCGTCGGGCAGTCCGGTGAGCAGTCCGGCGTTCCGGGCCACCCGGGTGCGCTGGGGATAGGCGTCAAAAACCCCCTCGTTGTGGGTCTTGCGGTATTCGCAGAAATGCCGGTCGATCTCCGGGTCCAGGGTATAGCCGTACTGCTCCAGGGAGCTTTTGGCCATGCGCTTGCCCCCGTAGAGATTCACGATCCGCTTGAGGGGCGCGTCGGTCTGCAGCCCCACGATCACCTCGTTCTCCCGGTCGATGTAGCCGGGGGCGAAGTTGTCGATGCCGCTGACGATGTGGGTCTCCACGTCCAGCACGCCCTGCTTCAATTCCCGGAGCAGCAGCGCCTCGCACTTGCTCCACACCGCCCGGGTCCGGGCCGTGGTACCGGTCAGGAAACTCTCATCCCCGTCATAGGGCGTGTAGTTCCTTTGGATAAAAGATCGCACGTCCACCGTCCGCTGCCACTCACCGCCGCAAAAACCTTCCCACTGGGGATATGTCATTGTGCTCATCGCTGTCTCCTCCTGTCTAATTCCAAGTTGTAAACCAACGCCGCTCCAACGCAGCGCAGGTTGCTTTGTCCATGTCCGGCACCCCCGCCAGGGGATAGGGCCGACCCAGGGCGGCGTATTTCTCCGCCCCCATGCTGTGATAGGGCAGCAGCTCCACCCGCTCCACCCGGGGCAGTGTGGCGATATACGCCCGCAGAGCCGCCAGATGCTCCTCCCCGTCGGTCAGGCCCGGCACCACCACATGGCGCACCCACATGGGCACTCCGGCCCGGCGCACCGCCTCCACAAAAGCTCGGGGACGGGCGATGTCCCCACCGGTGAGACGGCGGTAGGCTTTGGGATCCTCGTGCTTGACATCAAAGAGCACCAGATCCGTGTTGGCCAGAATCTCGTCGTAGTCCCCCAGTCCCGCGCCGGCGGTATCCAGGCAAGTGTGGATCCCCTCCCGCTTCAGGCGGCGGAGCATCCGCAGCAAAAACTCCGGCTGCCCCAGGGGCTCGCCCCCGGAAAAGGTGACGCCGCCGCCCCGGGCGAAATAGGGCCGCAGCCGCAGCAGGCGGCGCAGCAGCTCATCCTCGCCGATTTCCCGCCCGCCGGCGTCACACTGACTGTCCGGGTTGTGACAGTAACGGCAGCGCAGAGGGCAGCCCTGTAAAAACACCACCGCCCGCACCCCGGGCCCGTCCACCAAGCCCATGGATTCCAGGGCGTGCATTCTTCCGGTCACGGCGTCCTTCCTTCCGCCCGATGGGATGAAAAAAGACCCTCCGGGCAACTAGATGTTGTGCCCAGACGGTCGGCAAATTCAAGAATCATACTCCATGTGGTACCCCACTTCCGTCAGTCATATGATCCAACTACACCGTACAACATCTCCGGCCCCGTGTCAATCACTCCGGCGGAGGGCGGCGTGCTTTTCTCTTTTTTCGCCAAAGACCGGCCGATCTTTCCCGCTCGCCTTGGAACAATCGCCGAGGCGGAAGACAGTGGTTGAAACCGTGCCGGGGAGGGTACCGCTCAATTTACCCCCCCTCGGCACAGAAGATACCAGCCGGAAAATTTGTTCTCAGCCTTCCAGCACTTTCAGCAGGGCCGGGCCGCTCGCATCGCCCGCCCTTCTTCCCGTCAGGTTTCCGCTCATCCAGAGGATCTCACCGGTGGCAAAATCGCAGAGCGCCAGCTCCACCCCCTCCATGGAGGCGTGCGCCTTCTCTTTCCGTTTTCGCGCCCTTGCCGCCATGTCAAAACTTCCTCCGGCCAGCGCTGTTTTCTTGCGTGATCATAGCCGCTGCGGCCCGGAAAATCAGCGGCCCTTCCGGCGGGAGATTTGCAGCGGTCCCGGCCAGGCAAAAAGGCCCCGCCGCACAGCGGCGGGGCCTTGGGCTCGCATGCTTCACCTGGGCGATTCCTCAGGACTCCAGGGGTTCCTTGGTCTCCGGGTCCAGGCCGAAGATCTGCCAGAATTCCGTATTCTCGGCATCGCCCAGGAAATAGCCCCCGTAGGAGCCGAAGACCACGCTGTCGCAGCCATCGGTGCCCTTGAAGAAGGAATGCTGCTCCCCGCCGGTGAGACTGAGCGTCACTTTGGCCCCATAGCCGCAGCTGCCTACATAGCCAAACTCCGCGTTTTTCAGGATCTCCGCCAGCCGGTCCAGGTCCTCCGCGGCGGCATAGCGGGGCTCGTTCAGCCAGTCCCCCTCTAGCACGGCCGCCAGCACAGGCCCCGTGATGTAGCTGGGACTGGCAAAGCGGTAATCGCATTGCTCCACCGCCAGATCCAGCACTGTCCGGGGTACGCCGGTGGCCTCTGTATAGAGGACAGTATTGTCCTCCGTGTGCACTTCGGCGGCAAAGCCAAAGCCCGGGGTAATGGGCTGCAGCGCCTCGCTCTCAATGGCCGCAAGCTGCTCCTGGGTCAGGGGAATGCACTCGGCCAGCTCCCCGTACTTCTCCGAGATCCGGTAAACGCACAGGCAGGGCTCCGTGGTGTCGGTCAGGGCGATCCCCCGGGAGACCGCGTCGGCGATATACTCCCGGCCGTTGGGTGTGTGCTGATAGCGGCTGAAGGGCAGCGTCACGCTGCGGGATACGTCCCTGGGCTCGATCAGGATGAGGGGGCTGGCGTGGAAGTTGTCGGCAGAGTAGGATAGGCAGCTGTTTTTAATGACCGTGCCCACCTCCGGAACGCCCCCCTCCGTCAGGGCTGCGTACACCGCCGGGGAATCCTCCTCCCTGTACAGCACCTGCACCAGGCCGCCGTTGTAGTCCCCTACCTCTACGGAGTACATCAGATACAGGGGGCTTTCCTCCAGCGGGCCGGTGTAGGCCCCCAGGATATAGGCACTGCGGCCATCCTCGCTCTCCCGGGGCAGGAGGGTATAGCCCGCCAGCAGCTGGCCGTACTCCTCCAAAAGCGCTTCCTTCCGCGCCTCATCCATCTCCCGAAAGCCGTCCCCGCCGGCGGCAAGCTCCAGATAATAGGCCGCGTCCTCCGCGCTGCCGTACGCTCCCTGGGCGGGAGCGGAGAGGGTATCAGTCCCTCCCGGCTGGGCCGGAGTCTCGGCGGGATTGAGGGCGCAGGCGGTGATGGCCAGCACGCAGACCGCCGCCCCCGCCAGCACGGCCCCCAGCCTGGGCCGCTTCCAGCGCAGCACATTGTTCACCCGCGCCCGGGTGTCCCCCTCGCCAAAGGCCAAGGGCGCCCCGGCGATGCTTCGCCGTCCGGTGGCCAGGCGCAGCAGCGACGCGGAGTAGTCCGCCCGGACGCCTTCGCCCAGCTTCTTCATCACTGCCTCGTCGCAGCTCATCTCCATGTCCTTTTCCATCAGGGTGAACCCTGCCCACACCAGGGGATTGAACCAGTGGATGCACAGCGCCAGAAAGGCCAGCAGCTTTACCACATGGTCCAGGCGGCGGATATGATGGTGCTCATGGAGCAGGATATAGCCCCGCTCCTGCTCTGCCAGGGCAGAGGGCAGGTAGATCTTCGGCCGCAGCAGCCCCAGCACGAAGGGCGTGTCGATGTGGTCCGCCAGATAGACTCCCTTTTCCAGGGGCACCGCCCCCACCAGGCGGCGGCGCAGCCGAAACAGCGATACCACGCCGTACACCGCCAGGCCCCCCACGCCCAGGAGCCACCCCCCGGTGGCGATGGCCACGGGCACCTCCAGCGGGTCAGCCGCGGTCTGCTCCTCTCCCTGGGGCAGCGTCTCCGTGACGGCCTCGCCCACCCCCGGCACCGGCAGCTCTATGCTGGGATAGGGGGTGTGGACCACGTCCCAGGGAATATAGCGCACCGCGCTGGCGCGCTCGCCCACTGTCTCCAGTGGCGGGTCCACCACCCGCAGCAGGGAAAAGTCCGCCGTCAGCGATACCGGGCACAGCAGCCGGAACAGCACCACCAGCCACAATGCATAGGAGCAGATCCTGGGCGCCCGGCGCAGCGCCAGCCGGCACAGCAGCACAAACACAATCACCGCCCCGCCGGTGAGGGTCATGTTCAAAATCACCGGCAGCAGCTCGTAAGAGAGGAAATTCCCCATGGTTCACCCCTCCCTGCTCTGGTCGATCAGCGCCTGCAGCGCCGCGATTTCCTCCTGAGAGAGCTTTTTTCTTCGGCTAAACGCCGCCACGAACGCCGGCAGCGAGCCGTCAAAGGTCTCCTCCACAAAGTGCTCGCTCTGCATGGCGTGAAATTCCTCCTCGGAGATCGCCGCGCTGACCACGCCGTTTTCATTGCGGAACAGCCCCCGCTCGCAGAGCTTTTTGAGCACCGTGTAGGTGGTGGATTTTTTCCAGGACAGCTCCTCCCAGCAAAGCTTCACCAGCTCCCCCGAGGGCAGGGGCTCATGCCGCCAGATCAGCTCGGCAAAGCGGGTCTCGATGGCCCCCAGTCTGGTCTCTTCCATGTGTGCCTCCTTTTAGTCTACTCTTAATAGACCCCTTCTTCGCTTGCAGTCTATCATCAATAGACCGGTCTGTCAAGTCCGAATTTCCGCTGGCAAAAAAGCCGGGGCAGACCATGTCTGCCCCGGCCGGCGGGGAACTCAATGAACTTCAGCCCTCCCAGGGGGGCGGGGCGTTCTTTCCGGCGGTGGGGAACTCCTCTTCTGCGGGGTGGAGAGAGAGGAACCAGGAGAACATGACAATCGCGATGCCAATGAAGATCCAGATGAGCCCTGAGCCATCTAGCTGTTCTTCCAAAGACTTAAAAAACGTAGAGGCTCCTAAAGGTGCTTTTGTCAATCTCCATAAAATCGCAATACCGGCGGCAGCCCCCAGGCCATATTTTTGCCACAGTCCCGTCTTCTTCCGGGCCTGGGACTGGAGCCGGAGGGCAATTCAAAAATAGGCAAAAAGAGCAATCACCAGCAGGACACACAATCCGCCGAACCATTCCCCGGAGATCCGCCTCTGAAGGAAATAGAAAGCGCCCGTAATCAGCCCCAGCACGATCCCCGGCAGAAATACCAGCCAGCAAATTTTCTCCTTCGGTTTCTTCTCCACGGAGTACGCCCCCCCTTTTTCAAGCGGGAATTCACAACACTACAAGATAGATTCCAAAGTTCATATTATTCAGGAAGTCCTCTCGTATATACATAGTCAGTATACGAGTCTTCTCGCTCATAAATCCACGTCTGCATGGGATTTCCGCCTGTACCAAAGTAAACCCGATATTCTTCCTCATATTCGATTGTCATGGGCAGTGCAGGCGTCATAATCCGATATCTCTGGTAAAAACAAATGGTAATGGCGCGGGAATCATCAAAATAACCGGTTTCGTCTAAACACGCTTGTCCCTTGTCCAAAACAATACCAAGGAGTTCTTGCGCAACGTGATCCTTAATCGGGCTGGCAAACGGGACAAAGTCGTTTGTAACGATGCTTGCAAGAGCAGAAAGCGTCAAACCTTTAAGCGTATCAGTCTCTTGCGAACCCTCCTTCACGTACCAAGAGGTGGGATAGCCGGTGGTGTCGGCAGGATCTTACTTATGGACCCCGTCAAGCCGAACTTCCCGGCCCATGGGACTCACCTTCCTTTCTGCCCTGAGGGCCGCCCTTTTCAAATTTCAGCTTCCTCCCTAATTTCAATTATAAAAAGATATAGTCAGTTTATCTATAAAAAATTTCTGAATTTCATAT
>JAHHSB010000060.1 GCA_020025415.1 Oscillibacter sp.
GGCCTTAAACACGGCGGGGATCACGCCCCATACGCAGCCGCAGATAATGCTCACCACTGCCATCAAAATCAGCAGGACGGGGGTGGGCAGGGCATTGCCATAAAAACGCATGATTCCTGCGGTGACCACGCCGCCGATGAGGATCTGCCCCTCGGCGCCGATGTTCCAAAACCGCATCTTGAAAGCGGGGGCCAGACCCACGCCGATACACAGCAGCATCATGGCGTCCCGAATGGTGACCTGGGTGCGGCGGGGGGTGCCGAAGGCACCGTCAAAGATCGCCTCATACACGGCGATGGGATTGAGTTTGGTGACCGCGAAGATGAACAGACCGCTGACCACCAGGGACAGCAGCACCGCGACCAAGCGGATGCCCCAGGACTTGCCGCGGCCGATGGCATCTCGCTTGGCAATGCGGATCAGAGGTTCCTTGTGATGATGTTTCACCTGTGTCATGCTTCGCTGGCCTCCTTTCTGAACTTGGTCATCAGCAGACCTACTTCTTCTTTCGTGGTGGTCCGGGCGTCCACGATGCCGCTGACCTGCCCGCCGCAAAGAACCAAAATCCGGTCGCACAGCTCCAGCAGTACGTCCAGGTCTTCGCCCACGTAGATGACGGCCACGCCCTTGAGCTTTTCCGCCGTCAGCAGGTTATAGATGGTATAGGAGGTATTGATGTCCAGACCGCGGACGGCGTAGGCCGTCATCAGGACCGAAGGTTCCTGGGCGATCTCACGGCCCACCAGCACCTTCTGTACGTTGCCGCCGGAGAGCTGGCGCACAGGGGTGTTGATGCTGGGCGTCAGCACATCCAGCTCCGCTTTGACCTTTTCCGCCAGTTCCCGGGGAGGCTTGCGGTTGAGCAGGGGGCCCTTTCCGGAGCGATAGCTCTTGAGCATCATGTTGTCCGCCATGCCCATGGAACCCACCAGGCCCATACCCAGGCGGTCCTCCGGCACGAAGGCCATGGATACGCCGATACTGTGGATCTGTCGGGCGGTCTTGCCCAGCAGCTCCTCGCCTTCCTGGTTTACCGGCACGTGCTGGCCGGCGATGGCTTCGCCCGGAGCAGGGGGATGATAGATCACATGGGAGCCCGGCTGGGTGATCCGCAATCCGGCAATGGCCTCCAGCAGCTCTTTCTGACCAGAACCGGAAATACCGGCAATGCCCAGGATTTCGCCGCCGAAGGCCTGGAAGGAAACCTTATCCAGGGCCTTTACCCCGTCAGAGGAGAGGACCGTCAGATCCTTTACAGCCAGCCGCAGGTGGCGGTTTTCTACCAAGGGCCGGTCGATGTTCAGCGTCACGGCATGGCCAACCATCATATCCGTCAGCTTTTGGGGATTGGTGTCAGTGGTGGGCACATCGCCGATGTACTGGCCCTTGCGCAGGACCGCAACCCGGTCAGACACCTCCATCACCTCGTTGAGCTTGTGGGTGATGATGATCATGGCCTTGCCGTCGGCCTTCATGTTGCGCATGACGGCAAAAAGCCGGTCCGTTTCCTGGGGGGTCAGCACGGCAGTGGGCTCATCGAGTATGAGAATGTCCGCGCCCCGGTAGAGGACCTTCACGATCTCCACCGTCTGCTTTTCAGAAACGGACATGTTGTAGACTTTTTTGTAGGGGTCGATCACAAAGCCGTACTTGTCACAGATTTCGGTAATCTTGGCAGCTACGGCCTTTATGTTCAGTTTCTGCTGGTCTTCCAGTCCCAGAATGATGTTTTCTGCCGCAGTGAACACATCCACCAGTTTGAAGTGCTGATGGATCATGCCGATGCCGCACTGGAAGGCATCCTTGGGCGAGGTGATGGTAACGCTCTCGCCGTTGACCAGAATCTCGCCTTCATCAGGGAAATAGATGCCGGCCAGCATATTCATCAGAGTGGTTTTGCCGCTGCCGTTTTCCCCCAGCAGGGAGCGGATCTCGCCCCGCTTGATATCCAGGGAAACGTGGTCATTGGCCACCACCTTGCCGAAGCGCTTGGTGATGTGCTTCATTTGAATGGCATAATTAGTATCCAAGCGAATCTTCCTTTCTTTTAGTGTGGCGCATGCCTCCGGAGGGAAAAGAAAAGGGAAAAGACCCCGGCGGCCTGTCTGCCGCGAAGGGGAGGGTCAGGGCAAAAAGGGGCTGCCCCAGGGCAGCCCCCTTTTGGGTCGGTTTTTAGTTGTTGTTCAGCTCGGTGATACCGTCGATCCGCAGATCAAAGTAGGGAGCGCTGCGATACACAGACTCCTGGAACACGCCGTCGGAGATGACGTTCTGGGTGGGACCCTCGAACACCACATCGCCGGTGTTGAAGTCGATGATGGAGAAGTTGACCTCATATTCGGTGACGGGCTTGCCGTCCACGGTGAACTTGGAGGTATCAAATACATTCAGGCTGCCGTCCTTGATGCCGGCCCAAGCGGTGTCCACGGCCTCCTGAGTGCCCTCAGCGCAGCTCTCGCCCAGGGTGGAGATCATCACAGCGCCGTCGGCATAACCGGAGGCGTAGTCAGCGTGGATCTCCTCGCCGGCGATGAACTTCTCCAGCGTGGCCTGATACAGCACGGACCAGTTGTTCTGGGCGGAGGTCAGCGCGGCGTCGGGAGCCACAGACAGCATGTCGATGTTGTAGCCCACGGAATAGGCCACGGTGCCCTTTTCCAGGGCTTCCTGAACAGCGGAGGGAGCGCCGGTGGAGTCAGCATGCTGGCCGATGATGACGCAGCCGCGGGCCATCAGGGTGTTGGCGGCCTCAGCCTCGTCAGTGGGAGAGTACCAGGAGTTGGTGTACTGCACGTCCATGTGAGCCTCAGGAACGATGGACTGGATGCCCAGCAGGAAAGCGGTGTAGCCGCAGACCACCTCGGCATAGGGATAGGCGCCCACATAACCCACATAGGGATCGGTGACGGTGCCGTCATCCATCAGCTCCTTGAGCTTCATGCCGGCAACCACGCCAGAGACATAACGGGATTCATAGGTGTAGGGGAAGATGTTCTTGAAGTTGTCCAGCCCCGCAACGCCGGCTTGGTCGCCGGTGCAGGAGACGAAGGTGATGTCCTCATACTCCCGGGCGGCCTGGAGCATATAGGACTGATGGCCATAGGAGTCAGAGAAGATGATGTTGCAGCCCTGCTCCGCCAGGTCAACGGCGGCGTCATGGCAGGCCTGGTTCTCTTCTACGTTGTACTTCATGACGACCTGGGTGTCCACATCGATCCCCAGATTCTCACAGGCGGCGGTCAGACCCTCAATGTGGGCGGCATCATAACCGGAGTTGATGTCGTGGACGCAGATCAGGCCGATCTTGATGTCGTTGCTGTCACCGCTGCCGTCGCCAGAGCTGCTGGGCTGGGAAGAGTCGCCGCAGGCGACCAGGCTCAGGGCCATCAGCGATGCCATCAAAAGAGCAAGAAACTTTTTCATAATAATTCCTCCTTTTAGATTCCAATTTTCCCGTTTTGACTTCTCCATGGTACGACCTTTGCTACTTTTATCATATAGGAAATGGAGGAAAAATTCAACTCCCCTAAGAAAATTAGGTAAAATGTACGGAAAATTTACGAAACTTCATGCGCCATGACGGAAAACGCCGAGAAGAGACACAATGTTCCCTGCAAAAAGCCCCGCCCGGGGCAGACCCGGGCGGGGAAGAGGCGTTATTGATGGATAGCGGTACCGGTTCTCCCGGCGATGCCGTCCTTGGCTTTTTCCAGCAGGGTGATCAGGGCGGTGCGACCCGGCTTGGACTCGGCAAATTTGACGGCTGCCTGCACCTTGGGAAGCATGGAGCCCGGGGCAAAATGCCCTTCGTCGATATACTTCTTTGCCTGGGCGGGGGTCAGCTCGCTGAGCCACTCCTGATTGGGCTTGCCGAAGTTGACGGCCACCTTTTCCACGGCGGTGAGGATGATCAGCGTATCCGCGTCCAGCTGTTCGGCCATCAGCTCAGATGCCAGGTCCTTGTCGATGACGGCGCCGGCACCTTTGAGGTGATTGCCTTCGGTGCGGTAGACGGGGATACCGCCTCCGCCGCAGGCGATGACGATCTGCCCGGCCTCCATCAGGGTGCGGATGGTCTCGATCTCCACGATCTCCTGGGGCTTGGGGGAGGCCACGCAGCGGCGCCAGCCCCGGCCGGCGTCCTCCATCACGGCGTTGCCGCGGCAGCGCATTTCCTCGGCCTCCGCCGCAGTCATGAAGGCGCCGATGGGCTTGGTAGGATTCCGGAAGGCAGGGTCGTTGGGATCCACGATGGTCTGGGTGAGGATGGTGGCTACCGGTTTGCGGATGCCCCGGTTCAAAAGCTCCTCCCGAAGGGCGTTCTGCAGGTCATAGCCGATATAGCCCTGACTCATGGCAGCGCACACGGACATGGGGGCAATGGGCTGGGAAGGATCCTCCCGGGACAGTGTGGTCATGGCTACATTGATCATGCCCACCTGGGGGCCGTTGCCATGGGCAACCACCAGCTGATGTCCTTCCTCGATCAGATCTGCGATGGCCTTGACCGTCTCTTTTACAGCGGCCATCTGTTCCGGCAAATTGTTTCCAAGGGCATTTCCGCCCAGAGCAATGATGATGCGTTTCGGCATAATATCAAAACCTCTTTTTCTCAACAGTGTGCCGTTAGTTTTGGCGGGAATCCCAAGAATCATACTCCCGCAAAACGTCCTGCCTGAAATTTGAATTTTTAGTACAGCTTCCGCTTGTCACCGCAGTCCAGCGCCATCAGGGCTGCCACGGGATCCTTCACCTTGGCCATGAGGATCATGGCGGCGATCACATAGGGCTTGTAAGAGGCCTCTTTGTACAGGGGCACCAGATAGCGGTCAAACACGGACCGGTCCACCTCACCCTCCTTGCAGGAAAGACCGGTGATGTCGGCGGGCAGGCAGTGCATGTACAGGGCGCTGCCATTTTTGGTCTTCTTCATCATTTCCTCAGTGCAGGCCCAATCCTTGTGCTGGGCGTTCTGGGCCAGCAGCTGCTTTTCCAGGGCGTCGATGCCGGCCTGATCCCCGGCCTGATAGAGCTTGGTGCGCTGCTCCATGGCAGCGAAGGGCGCCCAGGACTTGGGATAGACGATGTCCGCGTTTTCAAAGGCGGCGGCCATAGAGTCGGTCTTGGTGAAAGAGCCGCCGGTGGCCGCGGCGTTCTTGCGGGCGATCTCCTCCACCTCGGGCATCACGTCATAGCCATCCGGATGGGCCAGCACCACATTCATGCCGAAGCGGGTCATCAGACCGATGATGCCCTGGGGCACAGACAGGGGCTTGCCGTAGGAGGGGGAGTAGGCCCAGGACATGGCAAGCTTCTTGCCCTTGAGGTTCTCTACACCGCCGAAGTGGTGGATGATGTGCAGCATGTCTGCCATGGACTGGGTGGGGTGATCCACGTCGCACTGGAGGTTCACCAGAGTGGGCTGCTGCTCCAGGATACCGTCCCGGTAGCCCTCATCCACCGCGTCCATAAAGGTCTTCTGATACTTGTGACCCTCGCCGATGTACATATCGTCCCGGATACCGATGACGTCCGCCATGAAAGAGACCATGTTGGCAGTTTCCCGGACGGTCTCGCCATGGGCAATCTGGCTCTTCTTCTCGTCCAGATCCTGGACGGTCAGGCCCAGCAAGTTGCAGGCGGAGGCGAAGGAGAAGCGGGTGCGAGTGGAGTTGTCCCGGAAGATGGAGATGCCCAGGCCGGAGTCGAAGATCCGGGTGGATTTGTTCCGCTCCCGCAGGTCCCGCAGGGCGTCAGCCACGGTGAAAATGGCATCCAGCTCCTCGTCGGTCTTGTCCCAGGTCCAGTAGAAGTCGGCCTTGTACATATTGTTGATGTGCAGCTTTTCCAGATGCTGTGCCAGCTCGATGGTCTTGGACATAATCAGCTCTCCTTATATCAAATTGTCGAGGCGTCCAACCGCCCCGCAGAGTTTTGCCGTGCTGAGGCAAAAGAATTTCTATCATGTTTGTCAGGGCATGTGCCGGACAAAAATACACAGACCCAGCCGCCTTGGGCGGCGTCCCCGGTGACCGATGCCGCTGGGAAGGGGGGAGGCCGAGGGGGAAGCAGTGAAGCACCGCTGGAGGCGGATCAAGCGGGGTGCTTTCAAGGAAGCATTGCGATTTCCAGCCCAAATGGGGCCGGAAATCGCAATGCCGCAACGGTGTCTGCATGCTCCCCCTTTGAATTTGCTTACTGGATGTCGTTATCCGTCAGGCTCTGACGGAACTCCGTGGCATCGCCGGTCTTGTTTTCGGGCTTATACAGGCCGGGCACGGCAGCATACAGAGCCGCGCAGGTAACCAGATCCTGCTTCCAGGTGATCTCATTGGGGGCATGGGCCTGGGACTCGGCGCCGGGGCCGAAGCCCACACAGGGGATGCCGTAGCGGCCCTGGATGGACACGCAGTTGGTGGAGAACGTCCACTTGTCGGTCAGGGGCCGGCCCTGGCGCAGGTGCATGGCATCCCGCTTGGGATCGGCATCCGTGTGGCCGACGCGCTCGGTGCCCCACAGGGCGTGGTGGGCATCCACCAGCGCCTGGACGTGGGGGGCGCTTTCCTTGTTGATCCAGGTCGGGAAGAAACACTCGGTCTCATAGACTTCGCCGGTCCAGGCGGGACGGTCGTACATGTACATACTGACCTTCACATCGTCACCGTATTTCTGCACGCTGGGCAGCTGGCGGATCTCCTCCAGGCAGGAATCCCAGGTCTCTCCGGCGGTCATGCGCCGGTCGATGGAAATGGCACAGCTGTCTGCCACCGCGCAGCGGGAGGGAGAGGTGTAGAAGATCTGGCTGACGGTGCAGGTGCCTCGGCCCAGGAACTGGGAGTCCTCGGCGTGCTCGGGATTGAACGCGGGATTGAGCATCTTCACCAGGCCCTTGATCCGGTTGGAGGGGCCGTCGCCGCTTTCGTTCAGGGCCCGGACATCCTGGAGGATGTCGGCCATCTTGTAGATGGCGTTGTCGCCCCGCTCCGGCGCGCTGCCGTGGCAGCTGATGCCCTTCACATCTACCCGGATTTCCATGCGGCCCCGGTGGCCCCGGTAAATGCCGCCGTCGGTGGGCTCGGTGGAGATCACGAACTCAATCTTGCTGCGGGCGTCCTCGGGCCCCTGGAAGTCGCGGTTGACGATGTACTGCCAGCACATACCGTCGCAGTCCTCTTCCTGGACGGAGCCCACCACCATGATCTTGTATCCTTCGGGGATCAGACCCAGATCCTTCATGATCTTGGCTCCGTAAACGGCGGAGGCCATGCCGCCCTCCTGGTCGCTGCCGCCGCGGCCGAAGATCACGGCCTCGTCCTCATAGCCCTCATAGGGGTCGGCCTCCCAGTTGTTGATGTTGCCGATGCCCACGGTGTCAATGTGGGAGTCAAAGGCGATGATCTTGTCGCCCTCACCCATCCAGCCGATGACGTTGCCCAGACCGTCCACTTCCACTTTGTCATAGCTCAGCTTTTCCATCTCCGCCTTGATGCACATGACGACGTCTTTTTCCTCACAGCTCTCGCTGGGGTGAGAGATCATCTCCCGCAGGAAGCGGGTCATGTCCGCTTGATAACCTCGGGCTGCCGCTTTGATCGCTTCAAAATCCATCTCGCTGACCTCCTGTGAATTATGATATTAAGATTGGTGAACCT